>NZ_JBFAQA010000025.1:0-178565 GCF_040677005.1 Nonomuraea sp. NPDC049421 | reverse complement strand
GCGCCACGCGAGCGCCACGCGAGCGCCACGCGAGCGCCACGCGAGCGCCACGCGAGCGCCACCGGCACGATCGGCACGGGCCCCGGGCGAACCGCCTGGGGCCCGCGCCGGTTCACCCGGGCGAGCCCGCTCAGGCGGGGTGGCCGTCTTCCAGGAGGCCCAGCTCGCGGGTCAGGTAGCAGACCGCCGTCAGCCGCAGGGACGGGGCGTCCGGCTCGCCGTTGAAGGACCAGCCGCGGTGGCGCAGCTCGTCGAGGAAACCCAGCAGGTAGTCGCCCAGCGTCTCGCGGTCGAGCGGGATGGCGTCGCGCAACTCCGCCGCGTGCTGGTCCACCGCGGCCACCAGAGCGGGATCACGGCCCATGCGGGAGAGCTGGGCGTCGCCCAGTGCGTTCATCAGCCAGCGCAGGGGCGAAACCGCCCATCCATCCTCGAAGACCACCTGGACACTTTAAAGCATTCTCCAAGGTCAACCCCCTAACAGGGCATCCCAACACCGGCCCACCCCCACCGTCGCGGCGACCGTCCCTCTGAGGGGAGAGAAACGGCCAACCCCCTAACAGGGCATCCCAACACCGGCCCACCCCCACCGTCGCGGCGACCGTCTCTCTGGGAAGGGAGAGGGTCGGCTCCTCTAGAACGGGAGGCCGACGTAGTTCTCTGCGAGGGTGGTGGCGGCGGCTTCTGAGGAGGTGACGTAGTCCAGGTACGACAGTTGCAGGCGGCGGGCGTAGGCGTCGTCCTCTTCAAAGGTGTGCAGCAGGGTCGTCATCCAGTACGAGAAGTGTTGCGCTCGCCACACCCGCTTGAGGCACGCCTGCGAGTACCCGTCGAGCAGGTCGGTCGTGCCGTCCTTGAAGTACGCCGCGAGCGCCTCCGTGAGCACCCGCACGTCGGCCACGGCCAGGTTGAGGCCCTTGGCGCCCGTGGGCGGGACGATGTGGGCGGCGTCGCCGGCCAGGTAGAGGCGCCCGTACTGCATCGGTTCGACCACGAACGACCGCATGGGCGTGATGCCGCTCTCCAGGATCTCGCCGGTGGCCAGCGAGAAGCCGGGCACGGTCTCCAGGCGGGCCTTCAGCTCGGCCCAGATGCGCTCCTCCGGCCAGTCCTCCATGCGCGCGTCCGGCGGCACCTGGAGGTAGAAGCGGCTGATGGTGGGCGAGCGCATGCTGTGCAGGGCGAAGCCGCGCTCGGTCCTGGTGTAGATCAGCTCGTCGGACGAGGGCGCGACGCGGGCGAGGATGCCGAGCCAGGCGAAGGGATATTCCCGCTCGAAGACGCTCAGCACGCCCTCGGGGATCGACGGCCTGGACACGCCGTGGAAGCCGTCGCAGCCGGCGATGACGTCGCAGTCGAGCCGCTCGTCCCCGAACGTCAGACAGGGCTCCGAGTCGAGCCCGTGCACGGCCACGTCCTCGACCTCGAACCGCACGTCGCCGCCCGCCGCGAGCCGGGCCGCGATGAGGTCCTTGACGACCTCCTGCTGCCCGTACACGGTGATGGCCCTGCCGGGCACCAGCTTCTCGAAGGCGATGCGGTGGCCCGCGCCGCCGTACCTGAGCTCGATCCCGTGATGCGGCAGTCCCTCGCGCAGCATGCGCTCGCCGACGCCGGCCTCGACCAGCGTGTCCACCGTGCCCTGCTCCAGGACGCCGGCCCGCACCCGGCGCTCCACGTAGTCGCGGCTGCGCTTCTCCAGCACCACGGAGGAGATGCCGCGCAGGTGGAGCAGATGTGACAGCAGCAGTCCAGCGGGCCCTGCTCCGATGATCCCGACCTGAGTTCGCATGAGGGAAAGCATGGTGGTTCGAGCGGATCAGGCCGAGAGCGGTCTTCCGCTGAGTGGAAAGCTGGTGCAGGATCGTCCTCATGTCAGGCGGTTCCCGCGAGGCGGGGCGTTCGGTGACGTCCAAGGTGCTGACGATTCTGGGCGCGTTCGATGCGGCGCATCCCCAGCTCACGCTGACGGAGCTGGCGCGCCGCAGCGGGCTGCCGCTGAGCACGGCGCACCGGCTGGTCGGCGAGCTTGAGGCGTGGCAGGCGCTGGGGCGCGGGCCGGACGGGCGGCTGCGGGTGGGCCCGCGGTTGTGGGAGCTGGGCCAGCTCGCCCCCAACCGGCTGCAGGAGCTGGCGCATCCGTGGCTGCAGGAGCTGTTCGCCTCGACGGGCGAGAACGTGCACCTCGCGGTCAGGGACGGGCTAGAGGTCCTGTACGTGGACAAGGTGTACGGCAGGCGCGCGGTGCCCATCGTGTCGCGGATCGGGGCCAGGCTGCCGATGCACCCGACGGGCGTGGGCAAGGCGCTGCTGGCGTACGAGCCGGACTGGTTCGTCAAGTCCTACCTGGCCCGCAAGCTCGAACGCCCCACCGCCCACACCGTCACCGAGCCGGGCCGGCTGGCCAGGGAGCTGGCGGCGGTGCGGGCCCAGGGCCACGCGCTGACGTACGAGGAGATGACGCTCGGCTCGTGCTCGGCGGCGGCGCCGGTGCTGGTGGACGGGCGGGCGGTGGCGGCGCTCGGCATCGTGCTGTCCTCGCGGCGGGCCCGCGAGCTGCCCCGGCTGGTGGAGCCGCTGCGCGGCGCCGCCGCCGGGATCGCCAGGGCGATGGCCTGAGCCGTTCAGAACCTCTGGATGCGGTCCTTGAACAGGGTGGTCGCGATGGACGCCCGGTGCGGCTGCCCCTTGAGGAACGCCTGCGCGAAGCTCTTGGCCTGCTCGTAGGAGACCTTGCCCGGCATGGGCGGCTCGTTCGGGTTGACGTCCACGTCCACCAGCGCGGGGCCGTCGTGCGCGAGCGCCTGGCCGACGGCGTGGGCGACGTCCTCGGCCTTGGTCACCTTGGCGCCGAACCCGCCGCACGACCTGGCCCAGGCCGAGAAGTCGGCTTCGGGGGCGGCGTAGCGCACGCCGTGCTCGGGGTAGCCGAGCACCATCTGCTCCCACAGGATCTGGCCGAGCGAGTTGTTGTTGTTGATGATCACCTTGACCGGCAGCCCGTGCTGCACGGCGGTGAGGAACTCGGCCATGAGCATCGAGAAGCCGCCGTCGCCGACGTAGGCGATGATCTGCCGGCCGGGGAAGGCGTGCTGCATGGCGATGGCGTACGGCAGGCCGTTCGCCATGGAGGCGAGCGTGCCCGACAGGTAGAACTCGCGCTCGCCCCGGATCGTCCAGTGGCGCGCCGCCCAGGTGGCGATCGTGCCGCTGTCGCAGGTCATGATGGCGTCGTCGGTGGCGAGCTCGTCCACGATGGACATGACGTACTGCGGGGCGATGGGGTCGCGGTCGGGGTTCTCCAGCGACTCCATGTCGGCGCGCCACTTCGCCATCATCTTCTGGTACTTCGCCAGGTGGCCGTCGCTCTCCCTGCGGCGCAGCAGCGGCAGCAGGGCGCGCAGCCCCTCCTTGGCGTCGCAGACCACCGGCACGTCGGTCGCGATGCGCGCGCCCGCCCTGGTCGGGTCGGCCTCGAACTGCACCACCCTGGTGTCGTGCACCTCGGGCAGGAACTTCGAGTACGGGAAGTTCGTGCCGACCATGAACAGCACGTCGGCGTCGTCCATCAGCTCCTCGCTGGGGCGGGTGCCGAGCAGCCCGAGCCCGCCCGTCGTGTACGGCGAGTCGTCGGGCACGACGGCCTTGCCCGGGAGCGTCTTGACGACGGGCGCCCCCAGCGCCTCGGCCACTTCGAGCACCTCCTGCCTGGCGTGCAGCGCGCCCTGCCCGACCAGCATGGCCGGGCGCTCGGCCCGGTTGAGCACCTCGGCCGCCCACTCCAGGTCCTCCTGCCTGGGCAGGCCGGACGGCTGCAGGTAGATGGGCGCGGTCTCGGGCGCGCGGGCGGGCGCGACCTTCCTGTACGGGTCCGCGCCCTCCTCCGCCACCTGGATGTCGTTGGGCAGCGTCAGGTGGGAGACGCCGCGCCGGGCGTAGGAGGTCCTGATGGCGAGGTCCACGAGGGACGGGAGCTGCGCCGGGTTGCTGATCATCATGTTGTACTCGGCCACGTCGGCGAACAGCTTGTCCAGGTGGACCTCCTGCTGGTAGCCGGTGCCGAGCACGGACGTCTCCTGCATGCCGGTGATGGCCAGCACGGGGACGTGGTCGAGTTTGGCGTCGTACAGGCCGTTGAGCAGGTGGATGCCGCCGGGGCCCGAGGTGGCGAGGCAGACGCCGATGCGGCCGGTGGCCTTGGCGTAGCCGGTGGCCATGAAGGCGGCGGCCTCCTCGTGGTGGACGAGGACGAAGCGCACCCGGTCGCGGTGGCGGCGTAGCCCTTCCATGATGCCGTTGATGCCGTCCCCCGGGAGCCCGAAGACGGTGTCGACGCCCCACGCGGCCAGCCGGTCGATCAAGGATTCCGCTGCTATTCGAGCCATGGGACCCGCCCTACCCCGCTCCGCCCCGGACAGGCACCCAGATGAGTGGACATTTCTGCATGTGGACGGGTAGGGGGCCGGTATGCGGATTCTGGTCACGGGAGCCACCGGCACGCTTGGCGGGGCGCTGGTGCCCGCCCTGCTCAAGGCGGGGCACGAGGTGCGTGCGCTGAGCCGGGCCAAGCGGGAGGACCGCGGCAACGTCGACTGGATCTGGGGCGACCTGATCTCCGGCAACGGGGTCAAGGAGGCCGTACGCGACGTGGACGCCATCGCCCACCTCGCCACCAGCGGCCGCAAGGGGCGCGGCGCGGTGGACGTGCCGGGCACCAGGACACTGCTGATCCTGGCGCGGGCGGCGGGGGTGCCGCACGTGCTGTTCACCTCGATGGTCGGGGCCGACAGGGCCGCGCACGGGCACCTGCGGCACAAGCTGGCGGCCGAGCGGCTGGTCATGGAGAGCGGCCTCGGCTGGACGATCCTCCGCCTCACCCCGTTCCACCAGTGGCTGCACCGCAGGCTGAGCGACCTGGCCTCGCTGCCGGCGCTGCCCGTGGACCGCTCGCTGCCCTGGCAGCCGGTGCACACCGGCGAGGTCGCCACGCGGGCCGCCGCGCTGCTGAGCGCGGCGCCGGCCGAGCGGGAGATCGAGTTCGGCGGGCCGCAGGTGATCACCACGGAGGAGCTGGTCAAGGTGTGGTTGCGGGCCTCGGGGCTGCGCCGGCCGTGCGTTCCCGTCCGGTATCCGGGCCGTCTGTACGCCGCCCAGCGGGCCGGCCACCTGCTCACGGACGCCGCTCCCAAGGGTGAGATCAGCTGGCACGACTATCTGCTGCCGCCCGAGCCGATCTTGTCCGACGACTTCGCCACCGAGCACACCGCCTCCCCCACGAGCCCGGCGACTCAGCCGGAACTCGACCCTGACCTGCGCGTATACGGAGGCGACGACGGGTACGAACGTCCGACACGAAGCTAGTGGTTTGTCCGGTTTCGTTACACTTCGCCGACTTGTTGGTCTGGCGCGACGTACTAGACAATGTGTCCGGTGATGAAAGGCATCCCGCTGACCAGAGACTTCGCCAACGGCGACGTCTCTTTCTGGTACCGGCAGATCGGCCTGCCCGCGCGGCGGCCCGCGCTGCCCGGGTCCCGAGACTACGACGTCGCCATCGTCGGCGGCGGCTACACCGGCCTGTGGACCGCGTACTACCTCAAGCGGGCCGAACCCGGCCTGCGCATCGCGATCCTGGAGAAGGAGTTCGCCGGGTTCGGCGCGTCGGGGCGCAACGGCGGGTGGCTGTCGGCCGAGTTCGCGGGCTCGCGCAGGCGGCACGCCAAGGCGCGCGGCCGGCAGGCCATGATCGAGCTGCAGCGGGCCATGTTCGCCTCGGTCGACGAGGTCATCGACGTCGCCAGGACCGAGGGCATCGACGCCGACGTGCACAAGAGCGGGCTGCTCCTCGTCGCCACCAACCCGGCCCAGCGGCGGCGGCTGCGCGCCGAGGTCGCCGATCTGCGCACATGGGGCTACGGCGAGGGTGACATCCGGCTGCTGGAACGTGCCGAACAGCGCGAACGCGTCCAGGTGGCGGGGGCGCTGGAGGCCGCGTACTCACCGCACTGCGCCCGCATCCAGCCCGCCAAGCTGGCCGTCGGGCTGGCCGCCACCGTGGACCGGCTCGGCGTGGACATCTACGAGGACACCACCGTCACCGAGATCCTGCCCCGGCAGGGCGGTGGCAGCGGGGGCAGGGCGGCGGCCGTCACCGTCCGCGGCATCGTCACCGCCGACTACGTCATCCGCGCCACCGAGGGCTTCACCGCCAGCCTGACCGGGCAGCACCGGCAGTGGCTGCCGATGAACAGCTCCATGATCGTCACAGAGCCGCTGCCGCCCGACGTGTGGAAGCACATCGGCTGGCAGGGCAGCGAGCTGCTGGAGGACGAGGCCCACGCCTACATCTACGCCCAGCGCACCGCCGACGACCGCATCGCGATCGGCGGGCGGGGGGTGCCGTACCGGTTCGGCTCGCGTACCGACCGGCGGGGGGCCACCCAGGCGCAGACCGTCGCGCTGCTGTGGCGGATGCTGGTCAAGCTCTTCCCCGCCGCCGTGGACGTGCCGGTGGCGCACGCGTGGTGCGGGGTGCTCGGCGTGCCGCGCGACTGGTGCTCGACCGTGCACCTCGACCACGCCAGCGGGCTCGGCTGGGCCGGCGGCTACGTCGGCAGCGGCGTCACCACCACCAACCTGGCGGGACGCACCCTGCGCGACCTGGTGCTGCGCCGCGACACCCCGCTGACGGGGCTGCCGTGGGTGGGGCGGCAGGTGCGGCAGTGGGAGCCGGAGCCGCTGCGGTGGATGGGCGTGCAGCTCATCTACGCGTTGTTCAGGGCGGCCGACCGGCACGAGAACGAGCGCGGGACCCGCACCTCGGCCTACGCCCACCTCGCCAACCTGATCTCCGGCCGCTGACGAGCCTCGGCCCGTCAGCTCGACGAGCCCGACGAGCTTGAGGGGTGCCAAGGGTCGTAGTCGACCTCGAGCGGCTCCTGCGGGGGCCGCTCGTCCTCGGGGACGTGCTGCAGGTTGACCCGGATGCGGTACCACACGCTGCTGCGCCCCCGCATGCCGTCGACCAGCACGTCGGCGGGCTCAAGCCGGGCCGCGACCTCCGGATGGCGGGCCTTCCACCGCTCGAACCCGGCCATCGCCTCGTCCTTGTGCTCGGCCCTGGCGATCTCGATCAGCGGCATGGTCTGCCGCCTGCGCCCGGTGCCCTTGGGCGGCTTGGGCGCGGGACCCAGCTCCTCGGCCAGCTCAAGCAGGCCGTCGAGGGAGCCGGGGTGCAGGTCGATGTCCTCCCACGGGTCGCCGCGCTCGGCCAGCCGCGCGGGGACGGTCTCGATCGTGTGGGCCTCAGGATGGCAGTCGGGCACCTCGTCCCAGGTCAGCGGCGTGGACACCCGGGCGTCCTCGACCGCGCGCACGGAGTAGGCGGAGGCCACCGTACGGTCGTAGGCGTTCTGGTTGAAGTCGACGAACACCCCGTGGCGCTCCTCCTTCCACCACCGGCTGGTCGCCAGGTCGGGGGCGCGCCGCTCGACCTCGCGGGCCACCGTCTCGGCCGCCTTGCGCACCTTCGAGAACGGCCACCGCCGCTCGATCCGGGCATAGACGTGGAAGCCGCGCGACCCCGACGTCTTGGGCCAGGCGACCAGGCCGTGGTCGGCCAGCACCTCCCGCGCCACCTGCGCCGTGGCCAGCACGTCTCCCCACGGGACGCCCGGCACGGGGTCGAGGTCGATGCGCAGCTCGTCGGGGCGTGACAGGTCGTCGGAGCGTACGGGATGGGGGTTGAGATCGACGCAGCCCAGGTTGATCACCCACAGGAGCTGCGCGAGGTCGGTGCAGACGACCTCCTCGGCGCTCAGCCCCGAGCGGTATTTGAGCTCGGCCACCTCGATCCAGCCGGGCCGCTTGGCGGGGGCCCGCTTCTGGAAGAACGCCTCCTCCTCGATGCCGCGCACGAACCGCTTGAGCACCATCGGCCGCCCGTGGACGCCCCGCAACGCCGCCTCGCCCACCGTCTGGTAGTAGCGGACCAGGTCGAGCTTGGTGTGCCCGGACCGCGGAAAGACCACCTTGTCGGGGCTGGTGATGCGGACCTCACGCCCGGCGACCTCGATGTCAGCCATACGATCACGATACGCGCCACCACCGACAACCCCCGGGACCCCGGAAAGGCACCGCGCCCCGGGAGGGCGGCGCGGGAGAGCGGCCCGGGGAAGCGGCCCGGGGAAGCGGCGCAGGGAAGCGGCCCGGGGAAGCGGCGCAAGGAAGCGGCGCAAGGAAGCGGCCCGGGGAAGCGGCGCAAGGAAGCGGCGCAGGGAAGCGGCGCAGGGAAGCGGCGCGGATCCGGTTTTCGGCCGGAACGGCGCGAAGTTCAAGCCGGGAAGGCGCCGTGGCGGCCAGCGCCGGAGGCGAAGCGGGCCGCGCCGTCGGAGGCGTCGGGGAGCGACACCAAACCGTGGCGCAGCTCGTTGCGCATCGCCTCCGCCTCGTCCAGCCCGTCCTGTTCCAGCACCGACATCCGGTCGCCGCGCAGGCACGCCTGCGGGAAGCGGGCGATCTGCGCGGCCAGCTCCTCTGCGTGCCGCCTGGCGGTGCCGGTGGGGACGAGCCTGTTGGCCAGCCCCATCTCGTACGCCTCCCGCCCGCCGACCGGCCGCCCGGTGAGTATCAGGTCCATGGCCCTGGACGTGCCGATGAGCCGCGGCAGCCGTACGGTGCCGCCGTCGATGAGCGGCACCCCCCACCGGCGGCAGAACACCCCGAACACGGCGTCCTCCTCGGCCACCCGCAGGTCGCACCAGAGCGCGAGCTCCAGCCCGCCCGCGACGGCGTGCCCCGCGACGGCCGCGATGACCGGCTTGCCGAGCCGCATCCTGGTCGGCCCCATGGGCCCGTCGCCCTCCTCGCCGACGTGGTTGTCGAGGGCTTTGAGATCGGCTCCGGCGCAGAACGTCCCGCCCTCGCCCCACAGCACGGCCACGTCGGCGTCACTGGCCTCGAAGTCCCTGAACGCCTCGGCCAGCGCGTCGGCGGTCTTGCGATCGACGGCGTTGCGCGCCTCCGGCCGGCTGATCACCACGGTGGTGACCGCCCCCTGGCGCTCCACGCGTACGGTCATGCGACCCTCCTCGGGAAGGCGTGCGGACTCCTCGGAGAACGCCCCGAGCGTACGCCGACGCCCCGCCCCCGACCAGCCACCCGACTTTGCATCCATATATCAGCACAATTCCGAAAAACGCTCTCAGGGGGCGACCCTAAGCCCCCGGCGAACAAACGCGAAAACCCATCGCTTTGCTTTTCCTTGATGCAATGATGGACGCCATGCCGCAGATCACAAGCTCGCCCGTGGACACGGCCGGGCGAGACACCCCCACCGAAACGACCGATGACCGCATTTCTCTTTTGTCCACCGATTGGCCGGTCTACAGCCCTTTCGCGAGAGAATATTTCGCCCGCGGATTCGCAGAAGGCTTCGCGACCGGCCTAGCGGAAGGCAGGGAAGAGGGCAGGGCCGCAGGGTTGGCGGCGGCGCTGATGACCGCGCTGTACGCCCGTCGCATCGACGTCCCCGACGATCTCCGCGCCCGCATCTCCGCCTGCACCGACCCCGCACAACTCCACACCTGGCTGACCAGGGTGCTGGCCATTCCGGTCCTCGATGAGGTGTTCAGAGGGTGACGGCGCCTGCCAGCAGCGTGTCGAAAGGGTCGGTGGCGGGGCGGTCGAGGCCGCGGAGGGGGCCGGGGTCGGTGAGGTGCGTCTCCGTGTAGAGGCGGGCGACCAAGGACTTGCGAGCGTCGTCCAGGCCCCAGGTGGCCTGGTCCTCCAGGAGGGCGGCGGCGTAGACGTCGGCCATGAACTGAGCCAGGGGGTACAACCTCGCCTCGGCGGTGGCGCGGTCGAGGGACGACCAGACCTCGACGGCCTTGGCGAGGTCCTCGATGCGGGTGCGGACGAGGTCGGAGGTGGCGAGCGTCCGCAGGTGGGCGAGGAAGGGCAGGTGGGCCTGCTCCTTCTCCATGGCCCTGCGCACGTCGAGGCAGAGGATGTTGTCGCCGCCCTCCCAGATCGGGTTGACCTGGGCGTCGCGCAGCAGCCGGGCGACGGGCCACTGCTCGATGTAGCCGTTGCCGCCGTGCGCCTCGATCGCGTCGCTGGCGGCGGTGACGCCGAGCCGGGAGGCGCGCAGCTTGATGAGGGCGGGCCCGAGCCGCAGCCGGGGCCCGAGGTGGCCGTCGAAGACCATCGCCTGTGCGGCCTCGACCTCGACGATGAGCTCGCCGAGCTTGCGGCGCATCAGGGGCTGCTCGATGAGCGGCCGGCCGAACGCCTCGCGGGTGGCGGCGTAGCAGATCGACTCGACGAGCGCCCGCCTGGCCACGCCGACGCCCATCATGGCGACGCCGAGGCGGGAGGCGTTCGTGAGCTTCATCATCGTGCCGAGCCCCGATCCGGAGCCGGAGCCTGGGCCGGCGAGGAGGAAGGCTTCCGCGCCGGTGAACTCGACCTCGGCCGACGCCACCGACCGGGTGCCGAGCTTGTCCTTGAGCCGCCTGATCCGTACGCCGTTGCGGCTGCCGTCCCGCCGCTCCCACAGCACCAGGAACGGCGCCACCGCCCCCTCTGGCAGCCGGGCGAGCACGACGAAGGCGGAACCGTCGGCGTTGGAGGCGAACCATTTGAGCCCGGTCACCAGCCACGCGTCCCCGGCGGGCGTGGCGGCGGTCTCCAGCGCGGCGAGGTCGGAGCCGCCGGTCCGTTCGGTGAACATCTGAGCGGCCTCGCCGGAGTAGAAGCCGTTGGCGAAGATCTCCCTGACCCGGTCCCGTACGTCCGCGGGCGCGTGCTTCTCGGCGAGCGAGACGACCATGTCCCCGCCGGTGCCGAGCGCGCAGCCCATCCCGATGTCGGCCTGATCGAGCAGGTACGTCCACGCGGCCCCCAGCGCGGCCGGGTCGGCCCCATGGGCCCTGGCCTGCTCGGCGAAGGCGGGCGAGATGAAGTTGTCGGCCATGAGCGCGTCGCGGGCGGCGTGGAAGGACGGCGGCATGACGACCTGGCTGACGTCCCTGCCCCACTTGTCGTACTTCTCCAGCCGCGGCGGGTTGCGGTCGGTCTCCTCGGCGGAGCGCGCGACGAGCCCGCCCATCAGCGCGCCCAGCCGGTCGAGGTGCGGCTCGGCCCAGGCATGGCCCTCACCCAGCCGGCGGCGCATGAGCAGCTGGAGCGTGGGGTCGCAGCGCCACCAGTTGCGGCCTTCCGCGCCCTGGTAGCGCTCGGTGGCGTAACGGTCGCTGTGGTCGAACGGCTCGACGAGGTACCGGCCCATACCCGCGAGTGTTACATATACTCGACACGCGATGGAAGAGCGTAACGGAACGTTGAGCGCACGGTCGGCGGTGCTGAGCGCGCTGCTCGGCAGCCACCCGCCCCGCCTGCCGGCCCGCCACCTGGTGCGCATCGGGGCGCTGTTCGGCATCGCGGAGGGCACCGTCAGGGTGGCCCTGTCGCGCATGGTCGCGGCGGGCGATCTGGTGCAGGAGGGCGGCGCGTACGCGCTGTCGCAGCGCCTGGTCGAGCGCCAGGCCAGGCAGGACGAGAGCCGTGACCCGCACGTCAAGCCGTGGGACGGCACGTGGGAGGTGGTCGTGGTCACCGCCGAGCGCCGCGCGCCCGCCGACCGGGCCGCGTTCCGTCACACGATGACCGCGCTGCGCCTGGCGGAGCTGCGCGAGGGCACCTGGCTGCGTCCGGCGAACCTGGTGCGCGACTGGCCCGAGATCGTCACCGCGCAGTGCACGCTCATCGACGGCCGCCCGCATGACGATCCCACTCCCCTGCTGTGGGACCTCGACGGCTGGGCCGCGGCGGCGGCGCGGCTGGAGCGCGCGCTGGACCGGGCGCTGGACACCGGCGACCTGGCCGATGGCTTCCTGGTCTCGGCCGCGGTGCTGCGCCATCTGCTGGCCGACCCGCTGCTGCCGGACGAACTGCTGCCGGCCGGCTGGCCGGGCGCCGGGCTGCGGGCCCGCTACGACGACTTCGACCGCCGCTACCGGGAGATCCTGCAGAAGCACCTGCGGCTATAGGGGCACGCCGAAGACCGTGCGCTTGCGCCGGAACTCGGTGACGCTCCACAGCTTGCCGCCCTGCACGGTGAGGTCCTCGGGCCCGATGGGGAACGGCCTGGTCGTCGCCGCGTCGCCGTCGAAGACCCGCAGCCTGCCGTTGGTGGTGGAGTTCACGGCCTGGCTGAGGTACCACTTCCCGTCGTACGACACCGCGCCCTGGATCTTGGCGTGCCCCGTGACGTAGGCGTCCTCGGGCGCCCCGCCCTCCAGGTCGAGCGGCCACCGCGCGACCCACCCATCCGTGCCGGGGTCGCGGTATTCGCCGGTGACGAGCCTGGGGGTGTCGCCGCTGCGGTCGATCGCGACGTACGAGAAGCGCGGCCCCGCCGTGGCGACCCGCCAGAAGTCGGTCTGGGGGATGACGTAGCGGTAGCCGAAGGCGTGCAGCTTGCCGCCGTGCCGCCCGACGCGGTTGCCGTCGCCGAGGTCCTTCTGCGCCGTGCGCAGGTCGAGCACCTTGTTGAGGTCGAAGACGCGCAGGCCGCGCGTGGTGTCGGCGACATAGAGCAGGTCGCCGAAGCAGGCGACGCCGCCCGCGTGGATGTTGATCGGCCCGTACGACCCGTCGGGCTTGGCCAGCACCAGCAGCGCGTGCTGATACTTGAGCGTCTGGGGGCTGAGGAACGACACCCTGATGCCCCGCTCGCCGGCCGTCGGCCGGAAATACCAGCTGATCACGAAGGCCGGGACGCCGATGTTCCCCGAGTCGTCGCTGCCGGTCAGACCCTGGGGGTACCAGTCGGCGGTGTCCTGGTCTTTGTCGTCGAAGGCGTACCAGCTGTCCGGCCTGGGCGTCATCGAGCCCATCGCGGCCGCCGCGCCCTTGTTCTTCCCTGTCCTGTTGGCGTTGGCGAGCACCGCCTCCACGGCGGTGCTGCCGATTTCTCCGGCGAGTTTGTCCGCTCCTTCCGCCAGATCGCCCGTGGCCCGATTCAGCGCAAAAGGCGCTGTATCGGTGGATACCATCCCCGATGCCGCCATAACTTCCTCACCTTTTCCGTCTCTTGACCAGTTTGACGGATGGGCGGGAAATATGGTTTGCCATCACTTCCACAAATGCACGGGCGTCCCCGACAGAGCCAGCTCGCGATAACGCCGCACCATGCGCCGCCGGTCGCCGCCGAAGCGCGCGAGCGCCTCCCGCTGCCACACCGACCCGGTCCGCCGCAGCCGGGTGCGCTGCGCGATCACGTCAAGGGAGCGGTCCGCGTCGGACGGCGTCACCCCTGCCTTCAGCAGCCCCTCCCGCGCCTCGGGCAGCAGCGACAGCACCAGCTCGGCGGCCTCGTGCTCGCCTTCCCTGCCGGGCCAGGACAGCTTGGCGTCCAGCCCGTCCATGGCCGCGCGGTAGAAGTTCTGGTACGCCTGCGCGAAGCGGTAGCCGGTCAGGTCCCGCTCGGCCTGCGACAGCGTCAGCCCCAGCAGGAACGCCGTGTTGGCGGCCATGTCCGCGCAGGAGGGCCCGGCGGGCAGGGCGCGCATCTCGATGCGCAGGTGACCGCCGTCCGCGGGGTCGTAGACGGGGCGGTTCCACTGCCAGATCGTGCCCTGGTGCAGCCGCAGCTCGGGCACCTCGTGCGGGTCCGCGCCCTCGGTGAGGTCGGGCACGATGGGGTCGTAGTCGCGTACGTACCGCTCGAACAGCTCGTGCGCGCCCTCGCGCACCCAGTCGGAGCCGAACGTCACCCGCCCGTCCCTGCGCTCGGGCCGCTGCACGTCGCGATCGTCCGCGGCCTCCTCCATGAGCGCGATCCGCGTCTCCTCCCACAGCTCGCGGCCCAGGAAGAACGGCGAGTTGCCGCACGCCGCGAGCACCGGCCCGATCGCGAGCTGCGCCGCGTTGAACAGCCGGGCGAAGCGCTCCGGCGGGGTGCGGATGTGCACCTGCCAGGAGGTGTTGGCGCTCTCCAGGATCACGTCCTCGACGGAGAGCTCCAGGTCGTCGATCTTGACCAGGAACGGCTCGAGCCGCAGCCGCCGCAGCCCCCTGCTCATGGCGCGGTAGCGGTTCTGGTCGCTCATCGCGCCCAGCGTGAAGTCCTCGGTGTCGAGCGTCGGCAGGATGCCGATGGGCAGCGCGCCGCCGCCGGTCACCGCGCCGTCGACCTTGGTGATCGTCTCCTGCACCTCCGCGCCCATGGCCTCGAACGGCCGGCCCGCCAGCGGCGTCGGGGTCAGGTTGACCTCTATGTTGTAGCGGCCCAGCTCCAGCACCACACGGGGGTCGTCGAGAGCGTCGCGCACCTGGCTGTTGCGCGGCAGCGGCCGTCCTTCCTCGTCGATCAGGAAGAGCTCCAGCTCGGCCCCGATCGTGATCGGGCCCTCGCCGAAGCCGGGGGTGGCGAGCAGCTCGCGCAGGACGCCGAGCTGCTGCTCGCAACGCTCGCCGAAGCGGGTGAACTCCGCCTCGGTAAATCGTTCCTTGTCGAGATCCTTTCCCATCGCCGTCTTCTGTCCAGGAGGCCGCCGTTAACACGTTTTCCGGTGAACCTCCAGGTCAAGGGCAGGATCTGCGATCCTGTACGGATCCGTCCTCTGACCCCCTGGGCCTTGCGCGACCTGCGGCGACGCGCTCTAAGCTCATGAGATGCGCGCGGTTGCCTTTGACATCTTCGGTGGTGAGCTCGACGTACGTGAGCTGCCCGACCCTTCCCCCGCCCCGCACGGAGCGGTGATCAGAGTCGAGGCGACGGGCTTGTGCCGGTCCGACTGGCACGGCTGGCAGGGGCACGACCCCGACATCAAGGTCCTGCCCCACGTGCCGGGCCACGAGCTGGCGGGCGTGGTCGAGGCGGTCGGCTCCGACGTGCGCGGCTGGCGGCCGGGGGCGCGGGTCACGGTGCCGTTCATCTGCGCCTGCGGCTCCTGCGCCGCCTGCGCGACCGGCGACCAGCAGGTCTGCGAGCGGCAGACGCAGCCGGGCTTCACCCATTGGGGCTCCTTCGCCGAGTACGTCGCCATCGACCACGCCGACGTCAACCTGGTCGCCGTACCCGAGGACATGGCCTACGCCACCGCGGCCGGGCTGGGCTGCAGGTTCGCCACCGCGTTCCGGGCGGTGGCCCAGGTCGGCGAGGTGCGGCCCGGCGAGTGGGTGGCGGTGCACGGCTGCGGCGGCGTCGGCCTGTCCGCCATCATGATCGCCACCGCGGCCGGCGCCAGGGTCGTCGCGGTCGACATCAGCACCGACGCGCTGCACCTGGCCGAGCTGGCCGGCGCCACCCACTTCGTCAACGGCTCGGACGGCGACGCCGCCGCCCAGGTCAGGGAGCTGACCAGGGGCGGAGCGCACGTCTCACTCGACGCGCTGGGCAGCCCCCAGACGTGCGCGGCCTCCGTCGAGAGCCTGCGCCGCCGCGGCCGCCACGTCCAGGTCGGGCTGCTGCCCGGCGGGCCGACGCCGATCCCCATGGGCCGGGTGATCGCCCACGAGCTGCGGCTGCTCGGCAGCCACGGCATGGCCGCCCACGCCTACCCGCCGATGCTGGAGATGATCAGGGCCGGCGTCCTGCACCCCGACCAGCTCGTCACCCGCACGATCGGGCTCGCCGACGCCGGCAAGGCGCTGGCCTCGATGGGCTCGGTGCCGGGCGTCACGATGATCACTCCTCGATCTGCACCCTGAAGGTCCTGAGCACCAGCGCCAGCATGCGGTAGTGGGCGACGAGCATGACCAGCTCGATCCTGGCCGGCTCGTCATAGCGGTCGCACAGCGCCGCCCAGGTCGCGTCGGTCAGGTCGCCCGCGTAGTGCAGGTCGTCGGCCACCTGCAGCACGAGCAGGTCCTCGACCGGCCAGAGCGCGTCGGGGCGGCGCACGGAGTCGATCTCCTGGTCGGTGAGCCCCGCCTGGCGGGCCATGCGGACGTGCTGGGCCCACTCGTAGGCGCTGTGGCAGTGGTGGGCGGTGCGCAGGATGGCCAGCTCGCGGTCGCGGGCGGGGAGCGCGCCGTCCAGCAGCGCGCCGCCGAAGCGTAACCAGGCGCGGTAGAGGCCGGGGTGGCGGGCGAGGGTGGCGAACACGTTGTACGGGTTCGCCTTCGTGAAGTCGTCCCACTCGTCGGGTGGCAGCGGCCGCACTCGAGGTCTCATGCCGGTAGACATGCCCCCACTCAGCCCGACATAGGGTGACATTCATGGACTATGTGCGACTTGGTAACACAGGCCTGAAGGTCTCCCAGCTGTGCCTCGGCATGATGAGCTACGGCGATCCCGCCAAGCTGGCCTGGACGTTGCCGCTCGACCAGGCCGAACCGCTCATCCGCAGGGCGGTCGACGGCGGCGTCAACTTCTTCGACACCGCCGACGTCTACAGCGCCGGCGAGAGCGAGGTGGTGACCGGCAAGGCGCTGCGCGCGATCTTCCCCCGGCGGGAGGACTACGTGCTGGCGACCAAGGTGTACTCGCAGATGGGCGACGGCCCCAACGACCGCGGCCTGTCACGCAAGCACATCCTCGACGGCATCGACGCCTCGCTGCGCCGCCTCGGCACCGACTACGTGGACCTCTACCAGATCCACCGCTGGGACTCCGAGACGCCCATCGAGGAGACCATGGAGGCGCTGAACGACGTCGTCAGGGCGGGCAAGGCCCGCTACATCGGCGCCTCCAGCATGTGGGCCTGGCAGTTCGCCAAGGCCCAGCACGTGGCCTCCGTCAACGGCTGGGCGCGGTTCGTCTCCATGCAGAACCACTACAACCTCCTCTACCGCGAGGAGGAGCGCGAGATGCTGCCGCTCTGCGCCGACCAGGGCGTGGGCGTCATCCCGTGGAGCCCGCTGGCGCGCGGCGTGCTGGCCAGGGCCGGCTCGTCCACCGAGACCGCCAGGGCCGGCTCCGACCAGCGCATCGCGTCCCTGTACGACCCCGAGAACGACAAGCTCATCATCGACAGGGTCGCCCAGCTCGCCGCCGACCGCGGCGTGCCCGCGGCGCAGCTCGCGCTGGCCTGGGTGCTGCGGCGCTCCGAGATCACCGCGCCCATCGTCGGCGCCACGAAGGAGCGGCACGTCGACGACGCGCTGGCCGCCGTCTCGGTGACGCTGTCGGACGACGAGGCGGCCTTCCTGGAGCAGCCGTACCGGCCGCGCGAGGTCCGCTTCTGACCACCTGCCCTGGGGCCTCGTTCACGGGCCGGCAAGATTGTCGGAGCGAGGTCCTAAGGTATGGGCATGCGGGCAAACGAGGAGGCTGCGGCGGCGCTGCAGGAATACGCGGAGCTGTTCGCGCTCACCGGCGGCGACGCCTTCAGGGTGCGCAGTTACCAGAAGGCCGCCAAGGCCATCGCGGGCTTCCCTGAGGACATCTCGATCGTCGACGTGCGCTCGGTCCCAGGGGTCGGCGAGGCGATCGCGAAGAAGATGGAGGAGTTCCTGCAGCGCGGGAGCTTCCGCCAGCTCGACGACCTGCGCGGGCGCGTCCCCGACGGCGTGCGCCGGCTGACCAAGGTGCCCTCGCTGGGGCCCAAGACCGCGATCATGCTGTACGAGGACTTCGGCATCGACTCCACGGTGGCCCTGAGCGAGGCCATCACCTCGGGCCGCCTCGACGGCGTCAAGGGCCTCGGCCCCAAGACCCTGGCCAACCTGCTCAAGGGCGTCGAGCAGCTCGAGCAGTCGGGCCGCCGGGTGCACATCGGCATCGCGATGGCCCTGGCCGAGCAGGTCATGGGGTCGCTCAAGGCCGAGCGCATCGCCTACGCCGGGTCGCTGCGGCGCATGAAGGACACCATCGGCGACATCGACATCCTCGCCGTCGCGCCCGAGTCCATCATGGACGACTTCCGCGCCCAGCCCTACGTCGCCGAGGTCATCGCCGCCGGCGACAAGAAGACCTCCATCCGCACCACCGCCGGCATCCAGGTCGATCTGCGGGTGGTGCCGGCCGGGTCGTGGGGCGCGGCGCTGCAATACTTCACCGGCTCCAAGGAGCACAACGTCGCCATCCGCGAGATGGCGGTGAAGAAGGGCTGGAAGCTGTCCGAATACGGGCTGTTCGAGGGCGACCGGGTGATCGCCGCCGAGTCCGAGGAGGACATCTACCACGCCCTGGGCATGCACTACGTGCCGCCGCCGCTGCGCGAGGACGGTGGCGAGGTCAAGGCGGCGCTGGCGGGCGAGCTGCCGGTGCTGGTCGAGCTGGGCGACCTCAAGGGCGACCTGCACACCCACACCGACCTCACCGACGGCATCGCGAGCCTGGAGGACATGGTGGCCGCCGGTCACGCCCGCGGCTACTCCTACTACGCGGTCACCGACCACGCGCCCGACCTCGCGATGCAGCGCATGACCCTGGACAAGGCGCTGGAGCAGCGGGGGCGGGTGGCCGAGCTGCAGACCCGCTATCCGGACATGCGGCTGCTCCACGGCACCGAGCTCAACATCGCGCCCGACGGCTCGGTCGACTGGCCCGGGGAGATCCTGCGGGAGTTCGACGTGTGCGTGGCCTCGGTGCACTCCCACTTCACGATGTCGCGCGACGAGATGACCCGGCGGTTCATCGCGGCCTGCGAAAACCCCTACGTCGACATCATCGGCCATCCCACCACCCGCAAGATCGGCAAGCGGCCCGCCGTCGACGCCGACTGGGACGCCGTCTTCCGCGCCGCCGCGCGCACCGGCACCGCCATGGAGATCGACTCCTACCCCGACCGCTCCGACCTGCCGTCCGACCTCGTGCGGCTGGCCCGGCACCACGGGGTGAAGTTCTCCATCGACAGCGACTCCCATGCCATCCCGCACCTGGCCCACCAGCGGTTCGGGGTGGGCATCGCGCAGCGGGCCTGGCTGACCACGGACGACGTCATCAACACCTGGCCCCTCGATCGTCTGCTCACCTTCCTGGGCCGGTGACGCACGGCCGGCTCCCGTCCGTACGGGGCCCGGGAAGAAGCACGACAAGCGGGCGGAGCTGCCGCCGTCCACGGAGCCGTCCACGTCACCTGCGCCTGCGCCGCAGTGAGGCGCGGGTCCCGAGCCCTGGGTGCGGCTCAGAGGAGGGTGAGCACAAGGGGCTGTGGGTGTGGCGTGACCGCCTTCAGCCCTGGAGCGGCTGACCCTTTCGCTACCGGGTTCGCTACCGGGTTCGCTATCGGGGGCGCTCGGCCGGGAGACCGGTAAGGCGGGTGAGCGCGGTGAAGCCGTCAGGGGTGCCGGGCCAGTGGCTCCTCACCGCGTCGGGCCCGGCCCGGCGCACCACCGAACGCAGGACGGCCGCGACGATGATGGCGTCGTCGGCGTACCCGAGGACGGGGATGAAGTCCGGGATCAGGTCGATCGGCACCGCCAGGTAAGCCACCAGCAGCCAGAGCCGGACCCGTACGCCGCGGGGCAGATCCCGGTCGGCGGCCAGGCGGCGGACGAGCCGCAACATGTCGGGCAACAGCCGCAACGACTCCCGCAGCAGCCCGCCGCGCGGCCGGACGACGGCGAGCGCGACCACGAGCCCCGCCCACGAAACCACCACAGCGACCGCAACCCCTATGAGCAGCTCCCACCACCACGCCTCGCTCACGCCCGCTCAACACCCTCCGCTCACCGCCCCGGCCTCCCCTTACGGTGCAACCGTCACGCATCGGTGGCAACTCAGACGAAGGTCCCTGTTAGTGAGGGTTGGTGGGGGATGTGGGGGCGGGTAGGTGTTCGGGTGTGGAACGTTCCGGTCCAGGTGGGGCAGGTTTCGGCAAGAAAGGGCGCGCGGAGTCAGCCCCAGGAGATTATATGGTTTCCAGGTAGGAAATAGTCACAACGAGGTGATGCTGCATGAGGCAAGCCACGGCGCCGATCATCAAGCCGCTGCCCGACCACCTGTTCCGTGTGCACGGCAACAGCGCCGAGATGCGGTGGGAGGCCATGGCCGGGCTGGGCTACCACACGCCGAACGACCGGTTCTTCGTCCGCAACCACACCTCCACCCCTCTCATCGACGTCACCACCTGGCGGCTGCAGGTGCACGGCCCGGGACTGCGGCGGCCACGGGCGTTCACTTATGACGAGCTGCGGGCCATGCCGTCCCGTACGTACGACGTGGCGCTGGAGTGCGCCGGCAACGGGCGGCGCTTCTACCGGACGCAGCAGCACGACGGCGCACCCGGCACCCAGTGGGGCCTCGGCGGGATCGGGGTGGCGCGCTGGCGCGGGGTGCCGCTGAAGCAGTTGCTCAAGGAGGTCGGAGTCCTGCCCGAGGCGGTGGACGTCCTGGCGATCGGGCTCGACGCGCAGTTCGAGGAGCACGGCCACGTACGCCGGCCGCTGCCCATCGACAAGGCCATGGACGACGTGCTCGTGGCCTACGAAATGAACGGCGTGCCGCTTCCTCCCGACCATGGATTTCCAGTGCGGCTGGTGGTGCCGGGATGGGTGGGAATCGCGTCCATCAAATGGCTCGGGGAGCTGGAAGTTTCCACCGTTCCGCTCTTCACTCCGTGGAACACCGTTTTTTACCCGGACGTCACCACGCAGCCGGTGAAGAGTGCTTTCGAGGTGGCGTGGAATGCGCGGGTGCCGTTGTCGCGGACGCGGATCCTGCGCGGGCGGTCATGGTCGGGGCAGGGCAGGATCGTCCGCGTCGAGGTGAGCATGGACGGCGGCCTCACCTGGCGCGTGGCCGAGCACCATGGCCACCACCTGGCGAGAGCCTGGCTGCCGTGGCACGTGGAGTGGACGCCCCGGCACACCGGCACCCGCCTGCTGATGGCCCGCGCCACCGACGAGACCGGCGCCACGCAGCCGCTCACCCGGCCCCGTCACCCCTTCGGCTACCACTTCGACGCGGTCGTGCGCCATCCCGTGCACGTCGTCCTCGACTAGGGAAAAGGCAACAATCCCGGGCCTCGTCCTTGATTACGGGAAAGGCCGGGTCCGGCGCGGCCGAATTCATCTGGAAGACTCGGCGGGAAACCTTCCAGAAATCCCGTCATGTGATGCTGCCCGCATCCCAGGGAAAAGGAGAGCCGATGCGTCAGCTGACCGCACTCGACGCGCAGTTCCTCCATGTGGAGACGGCCACCACCGCCGCGCACGTGGCGGGGCTGGCGGTGCTCGACCCGGCGGACGGGGCTGTTGACCGCGACTCGCTGGCGGCGCTGCTGCTGGCACGCCTGCACCTCTCCCCCGCGCTCAGCCTGCGCCTGGCGGAGGTGCCGCTGGGGCTCGACCTCCCTTACTGGATCGCCGACCCCGCCTTCGACATCGGCCACCACCTCTTCGAACTGACCCTGCCCGCGCCGGGCGACGACCGCCTGCTCGCCGAGGCGGTCGCCGAGATCCACGCCCGACGGCTCGACCGGACGCGACCGCTGTGGGAGATGCACCTGATCAAGGGCCTGCGGGGTGGGCGGGTCGCGGTCTACACGAAGGTGCATCACGCGGCCATCGACGGCGTCTCCGGCGCCGAGACCCTCGCCGCCCTCCTCGACCTCACCCCAGACGGCCACCTCCCCCCGGACGGCATCGGCCAAGGCCGCCCCTCGCCCCCTCCCGCCTCACGAACGGGTCGACGCCAGGAGGCGAAGGCGGGGATGGCGACAAAGGCGGGCGTGCGCCCGGAGGCAGGCGCAGCGCCGGACGCGCCCGCCCGACCAAAGGCAGGCGCAGCGCCGGGCACGAACGCCCGACCGGAGGCAGGCGCAGCGCCGCGAGCTGGCGTCCGACCGGAGGCAGGCGCAGCGCCGGGAGCTGGCGTCCGACCGGAGGCAGGCGCAGCGCTGGGAGCGGGTGCCCGACCGGAGACGGGCGCGCGTCCCGAGAGTGCCGCGACGCCGAAGGCGGGGACGGGCGTGGAGGTCGTGCCCGTCACGGACGCTGGGCCGGGGACGGGCGTCGAGGTTGTGCCCGTCGCGGACGCTGGGCCGGAGGCGGGGGTGAGGGGTATCGCTGTGGCGGGGCCCGGGGCGAAGCCGGGGGTTGTCGGGATGTTGGCTGCAGCCGTACTGCATGGGGCTACGCAGCCGTTGCGGGCTGCTCGGTCCGTGATGAGGGCGGCGGAGGATCTCGATGCGATTCCGCTGGCCGCCGGGCTGCCCGGGGCGAAGCTGATCGCCAGGGCCGCGCGGGCCGTCAGCGGGGACAGGCAGCATCGGCCGGAGTTGCCCAGCCTCGCGGTGCCGCGGACGCCGTTCAACGGGCCGATCAGTGCGCGGCGGCACCTGTCGTTCGGGTCGCTGCCGCTCAAGGACGTCAAGCAGGTCGCCAAGGCCAACGGCATCAGCGTCAACGACGTGGTGATGACGCTGTGCGCGTCCGCGCTGCGCTCGTGGCTGCGGGAGCGGGACGCGCTGCCCGACGAGCCGCTGATCGTGGCGGTGCCCGTCGCGGTGCGCAGGCCGGGCGGCAAGGACCTCGTCGGCAACCAGATCTCGGCCATGGTCGCGCCCGTGCCGACGAACGTCCCGGACCCGAAGGAGCGCCTGCGGGTCATGGGCGCGGTGATGGGGCGGGCCAAGCGCAGGTTCGCCCTGGCGCCGGCGACGTGGCCGAGCGAGCTGTGCTCGCTGCTGCCCGCCCCGGTCACCAGCCTGGCCACGCCCGCCATCTTCCGGCTGGCGGGCATGGCCTTCCCGCCGGTCAACCTGATCGTCAGCAACGTGCCAGGCCCGCAGTTCCCGCTGTACCTGTGCGGCGGCCGCGTGCTGTCGTACTACCCGCTGTCGGTGCTGACCGACGTCAGCGGCGGCCTGACCATCACCTGCTTCTCGTACGACGGCATGCTCGACTTCGGCATCGTCGCCTGCCCCGAGCTGGTGGACGACGTGTGGAGCCTGCTCGGCCACCTGCGCACGGCGCTGGACGAGCTGTCAGACGAGCGAGTGGGCGATGAGTTCCGCGACGGCGTCGGGGTCGATCTGGTGGCCGGTTAGCTGGCACAGGTTCTCCTGGTAGAGCAGGGCGGCGGCGAACATGGCCGCCGCCACCTCCAGCCTGGCCGCGTCGCCGCGCGCCCCGGGCGTGGCCAGCTCCAGCGCGAACCTGGCCCGCCTGACGAGTTCGCCGTTGAGCCGCCCGAGCCGTTCCTTGACGGAACGGTGGGTGTCGGCCTCGCGGAACAGGATGCGCCGCATGGCCGGCGAGGCCCGCAGGGGCAGGGCGCGGGCGAGCCGGGCGAGGGTGCCGGCCAGGTCGCCCGGTACGGCGTCGACCTCGCGGCCCTCCTCGATGACGGCGCGTTCGTTGACGAGAGCGACCAGCAGGTCGATCTTGTCGGGGAAGTGTTGAGCAATCAGCCGCTTGGGCACTTTCGCAAGTTTCGCTATGACCGCGGTCGTGGTCGCCTCGTAGCCGCGGCCCGCGAACAGTTCCTCCGCCGCGTCCAGGATGCGCGTGCGGACGTCACCGATCACCACAGCTCAGCACCCTAATGCGGGGCGGAAGTGCCTTGCCATGCCATCGGGGCGAGAGAGGTGTCGCACGTGTCACTCGGTACACGGCACGCGAAACCACCGTGTAGCGTATGAGACAAATATGTCTCACTTGAAACTCAGGTGCTTTACATGGCTGTGACGCGCGACCAGATCATGAAGACCGCCATCCATCACCTCAACGAGAACCCGATCGCCTCCATGGCCCAGCTCGCCGAGGCCGTCGGTGTCAGCAGAGCGACCCTGCACCGCCACTTCAGCAGCCGCGAGGAGCTGATGCTGGCGCTCGCGCACCGCGCCCACGACCAGTGGGAGCACGTGCAGGAGCGCTGCGGGCTGGTCGCGGCGACCGGCTCGCAGGACCCCGGCGCGCTCGCCGAGGCCCTGGACGCGCTGGTCGCCGGCATGGTCGAGATCGCCGACGAGTACGGCTTCGGCCTCACCGACTACACCCTCATGATCGAGCCCGAGCTGCGGCGGCGCGCCGACGAGCTGGAGGAGCGCGAGCTGGCGTTCTACGCCGCCGCCCAGCGCGCCGGGGTGCTCCGCGCCGACCTGCCGGTGCGCTGGGTGAGCAACACGGTGTTCGGGCTGATGGTGACCGTACGCGAGAGCCTGCGCCGCGGCGACGTGGCCCGGCGCGACGTCCATCACCTGCTGCGGACCACGTTCCTGCACGGCACCGGTGCGGACGGCCGCGGGGGCGAGGGTGAGCGGGTGGAAGGTGGTCTGGGATGAGCCGGGGGCGGCGGTGGGCCGCGCTGGTCGTGCTGTCGGCGTCCGTGCTGATGGTCGTCATGGACATGACCGTGCTCAACGTGGCGCTGCCCGCCATCTCCGAGGACCTGCGGCCGGACTCGGTGCAGCTCCTGTGGATGGTGGACGCGTACTCGCTGGTGCTGTCCGGGCTGCTCGTCACGGCGAGCGCGCTGGGCGACCGGTGGGGGCGCAAGCGCATGCTGCTGGCCGGGTTCGCGGCGTTCGGGCTGGCGTCGCTGGCGGTCACCGTCGCCGGCGGCGCGACGGAGGTGATCGCCGTACGGGCGCTGCTCGGCGTCGGCGGCGCGATGATCATGCCGTCCACGCTCTCCCTGATCCGGCACCTGTTCACCGACCCGGGCGAGCGTGCGAAGGCGCTGGGCGTGTGGGCGGCGATGGCCGCGACCGGCGCCGCGCTCGGCCCGATCGTCGGCGGGCTGCTGCTCGAGCACTTCGGCTGGCAGGCCGCGTTCCTGGTGAATGTGCCGGTCATGGCCGTCGCGATCGGCGCCGGAGTGTTCCTGCTGCCCGAGTCGGCGAACCCCGCCCCCGGCCGGTGGGACGCCCTGGCCACGGTGCTGTCGATGGCGGGCATGGTGGCGCTGGTGTACGCGGTCAAGACGTTCGGCAAGGACGGGCTCGCCTCCCCCGCCGCCCTGGGGGCGGGCGCGGTCGCGGCGGTGACGCTCGGGTGGTTCGCTCTGCGCTGCCTGCGGCGGCCCGACCCGCTGCTTGAGCTGCGGCTGTTTCGCAGCGCGCCCTTCTCGGCGGGCGTCGTGACGGCGCTGACCACGTCCATCGCGATGGCGGCCGTGTTGCTGCTGCTCGCCCAGTGGATGCAGCTCGTGCAGGGGTACGGGCCGCTGGAGACCGGCGTACGGCTGCTGCCCGCCGCGCTCGCCGCCGTCGTCGCCTCGCCGCTGGCGCCCTCGCTGGCCAGGCGGGTGGGCGCGCGTACGGTGCTGGCGGGCGGGCTGGCCCTGACCGGACTGGCGTTCTTGCTGCTGTACGCCGCCCCGAGCCCGCTCGGTTACTGGCCGGTCGCGGTGGCGCTGGCCCTGGTCGGCCTCGGGAACGGCTCCCTCGCCATCGCCTCGGCGGCCATCATGTCGGGCTCGCCGCCCGCGAAGTCGGGCAGTGCGGCGGCCATCGAGGAGACCAGCTACGAGGTGGGCGGCGCACTCGGCGTGGCCGTCCTGGGCAGCGTCGCGGCGGCCGTCTACCGGGCGGGGCTCGATGCGCCCGCGCTCGGTGTGGCAGGCGCCGCGGCCAGGGAGTCGCTGGGCGGAGCGCTCGGCGTGGCCGGGGAACTGGGCGCGGCGGGCGCGGCGCTGGCCGAGCAGGCGCGCGCGGCGTTCACCGAGTCGCTGGTGGTGACGAGCGCGGCGGGCGCCGTGCTGATGCTGGCGGGCACGCTGGCGGTCTGGCTCCTCACCCCCCGCCACCTGGACGTGTCAGCCGGTCACTGAGCCGTCGGGGGTGGGGTCGGGGCCGGCCACCTGGTCGGCTACGCGGCCGATGCGGGCGAGGCGGGCGAGGGCGGGGCGGGAGAGCACCTCGCCGATGTCGTGGAGGGCGATGATCAGCTCTTCGACGCCGTCGAGCGGCATGTCGGGCTCTCGGTTGAGCAGGACGCCGCGGTAGTCCTCGGGCGAGACGGCGCCGCCGGGCAGCTCGATGCGGTCGTTCTCGGCACGGAACAGCACCGGGACGGAGGTGTCGAGGACGAGCGCGAGCGCGGTCAGCTCGGCGGCGGTGAAGGAGCGCTGGCCGCGCTCGGCCTGGTGGACGGCCTGCCGGCTCCAGTGGCGGTCGAGGTAGCGGCCCAGCGCCTCGCCCAGCTCGGTCAGTGACATGCCGCGCTCGGCGCGCAGGCGTGCGATCTGGCGGCCGATGGCCTCTTCGACCCGCAATGTGATCACCCCTTCGAGGTGTCATTCTGCACGATGACACCGACAGCCAAGCGTTGACGGCGGGGCGATCGCGGCAGTACCGTCAATGTACAGAGTTCCCCGTCAATGTTGCCGATGACAGACCGACTGATACGGCCGATGGTGAGGCGCGACATGCAAGACATCCGCATCGAGGTGGTAGGACCGGTCGGCGACTGTGCCGTGCTGAAGATCGCCGGTGAGGTCGACGTGTTCACCGCTCCGAAGCTGCGGGAGCAGGTGGTCAACCTCGCGGGCCAGGGCGTCGTGCACATCGTCGCCGACCTGAGCACGGTGGAGTTCCTCGACTCGACCGGCCTCGGCGTGCTGGTCGGCGGCCTGAAGCGGCTGCGCACGCTGGACGGCTCGCTGGCGCTGGTGATGACCACCGAGCGCATCTCCAAGATCTTCCGCATCACCGGGCTCACCGCCGTCTTCGCCTCCCACTCCTCCGTCAGCGAGGCGATCACCGCCGACCCGCACTGGAAGCAGGTCGTCGAGAGCGAGGCCGGCGGTGTCGAGGCCTGGTGCGGGGAGCACGGCCTGTCCTGAACGGGCGGCCTGTCCTGAACGGGCGGGCGGTCAGGGACGGGAGGCCTCGTCCAGGAGCGTGAGCTCCTCGGCGGTCAGCGTCGTCCCGGCCGCCGCCAGCAGAGGCCGCAACTGCTCGACGGTGCGCGCGCTGGCGATCGGCGCCGCCACCGTCGGCTGGGCCGCCAGCCAGGCCAGCGCGATCGTCGCGGGCGCCGCGCCGCGGCCCTCCGCCACCTGGGTCAGGGCCTCCAGCGTCCTGGGACCGCGCGGGGTGTCCAGATATTCGGCCGCCCTCGGTGCGCGGGGGCTGTCCACGGTGACACCCGGCGCGTACTTGCCGGTCAGGAAACCGCGGGCGAGCCCCGCGTACGGGGTGCTCGACAGCCTCTCCCGGGCCACGACGTCCCGCAGCTCGCCCTCGTAGCCGCGCTCGACCAGGTTGTACGGCTGCTGCAGCGCCACGTACCTGGCCAGGCCCTCCTCGTCGGAGATCTTGAGCGCCTCGGCCAGCCGGGGAGCGGTGTAGTTGGACGCCCCGACGTGACGGACCTTGCCCTCGCGGACCAGCGCGTCGAAGGCGCCCAGGGTCTCCGCCAGCGGCGTCTCCTGGTCGTCGACGTGCGCCCAGTAGAGGTCGATGTAGTCCGTACGCAGCCGCCGCAGCGAGTCCTCGACCGCCGCCCTGATCGTGCCCTCGGCCAGGCCCTTGCGCCCCTCCAGCATGCCGACCTTGGTGGCCAGCACGACGGACTCGCGGTTGCCGCGCGCGGCCAGCCACTCCCCGATGATGATCTCGGACGTGGACTCCCCCGTCTCCCAGGCCGGATAGACGTCGGCGGTGTCGAGGAAGTTGCCGCCGCCCTCGACGTACGCGTCCAGCACCGCGAACGAGGTCTCCTTGTCCGCCGTCCAGCCGAACACATTCGTGCCGAGCGAAATCGGGAAAACGGACAGGTCGGAATTGCCGATGGATCTCATCCCGCCATTATCGCCAGGCCGCATCCACGCGGAACGACCCGCCCCCTGACCCGATCACGGGTCGATCAGCTGACCCGGTGCACCAGGGAGCCGCACAGGGCGCGCAGGTCCGCGGCGTCCGGCAGGCACTCGTCCAGCACGCCGAGCGCGGCGGTGACGTACCGCTGGGCCAGGTCCTCGGCGCCGGCCCGGCCGCCGGCCGCCTCCACCAGGTGGGCGGCGTGCCGTACGGACTCCTCGCCGTCCACGCCGGAGACGAGCAGGTCGGACAGCTCGCGGGCGGCGGGACCGCCGCCGGCGAGCGCGGCGAGCACGGGCAGGGTCTTCTTCTCACGCCGCAGGTCGCCGTGGACGGGCTTGCCGGTCATACGTGGATCGCCCCAGATGCCGAGGATGTCGTCGGCGATCTGGAAGGCGACGCCGAGGTCGCGTCCCATGTCCCACATGCGCCCGGCCAGCTCGGGCGCGCCGCCCAGGGCCACGCCGGCCGCGGCGGCGGCGCCGAGCAGGCCGCCGGTCTTGCCCGCCGCCATCTCGGCGTACTCGTCCACGGTGACCTCGCCGGGCCCGCGCCACGGCCGGTTCTCGAAGGCCATGTCGGCGGTCTGCCCCTGGACCAGCTCCATCAGGGCCGCCGACAGGTAGGGCATCGCCTCGGGACGTCCGGCGAGCTGGCCGACGGCCAGCGCCAGCAGCGCGTCGCCGGTCAGCAGCGCGGGCCCCACGCCGTACGCCTTCCACAGCGCGTCCCGGTGCCTGCGCAGCTCGTCGCGGTCGATGATGTCGTCGTGCGCCAGGGAGAAGGCGTGCACCAGCTCCACCGCGACGGCGCCGGGCAGCGCGGACTCGGCGCTGCCGCCGACCGCCTCGGCACTGAGCATGACCAGGGCGGGCCTGACACCCTTGCCGACGCCGCCCTGCCGCGGGCTGCCGTCCACGTCCGACCAGCCCAGCGTGAACGCGGCCATGCTGGCGCCCCAGGGGTGCAGGGCCCCGACGGCCTCGCGCAGTGCGGGTTCGAGCAGGCTCCGGTAGCGCGCCAGGGAGTCGGCGCCCTGCGGCAGAACGCCCGGCCGGCTGACGTTCATCGGGTGCTCCTACCTCCGGTTGATCTTGAAAATCCATGCAGAAGCATGTGATACTCCACTGTGGATTTGACATCCGTCATTACATGTCCGTTATGTGAGACAGATGTCCACAGAGCTGATCCACAGAGCTGACACGCGTCCCGAGCACCGCCGGCACAGGCGGCCCCGGGGTGGCGCGCACGATCGCACCTGGGAGAAACGACTGGTAGAGGACGTCGGTGAGGGAGCCGGAAGCCGGAGTACGAGTGGAACCGACCACCATCATTCCTCCGTGAATGAAACAAGAGGGGCAACATCTCACCATTCGCCCAAGCTTGATCATACACGCACTTTCGTACGATAATCACTCAATGAGTGAGAAATTCTCACATAGCCGACTTCTAGCTACATAACGCTCTCTGATCGGGGATCGCCGCCATGCCGCACCCCACGGAACCCTCCGTGTCCACTCCCCACGTCGTTCCCTTCTTCCGGGCCCTCCCGAGGCTGGTGAAAGACCCGGTGACGGAACTGGCCAACATGGGAACCGAGGCCAAAGGCCGGATCGTCCAGGTGAACCTGGGCCCGTTCCGACCGTATCTGGTCTCCCATCCGGAGCACGTGGAGCAGGTGCTCAAGACCGACTGGACCAACTTCGCCCGTGAGGGCATGTTCTGGCGGCCGCTGCACCGCGTGACCGGCCAGAGCATCCTCGGCGAAGGCGAGACGTGGGCGTCCACGAGGAAGATCCTCGCGCCGCTGTTCACCTCGCGCTACATCGCGTCGCTGGCCGACGACATGGCCGACATCATCGACGAGTGCATCGTCGAACTGGAGGACTTCGCCGCCACGGGCCGCCCCATCGACGGCGGGCACCAGATGACCACGATCGTCAACCAGGCCGTCATCAAGGTGCTGTTCGGCGGCCGGATCTCGCGCGACACCGCCGAGCGGCTGGCGCCGGAGTTCGCCACGTGCGCCACGTCGATCGGGTTCCGGCTGCTGTTCCCCTTCGCCCCGTACTCCGTCAAGGTGCCCGGCGACCGGGCCTTCCTGCGTTCCGCGCAGAAGATCGACGAGATCGTCTACCCGCTCATCGAGCAGGCGCAGCGCGAGGGCGACACCTCCAGCAAGGAGGTCGTCTCCAAGCTGCTGGCGGCCCGCCTGGAACAGGAGGGCAAGGCCGACCTCAAGCAGGTGCGCGACGACCTGGTCAGCATCTACGGCGCCGCGTCGGAGACCACCGCCATGTCGCTGACCTGGCTGTGGTCGGTGCTGCACGACCACCCCGACGTCAACGCCCGGCTGCGCGAGGAGATCGACGATGTGGTGGGGGGCGAGCCGGTGCGCCCCGAGCACGTCGGCTGGCTGCCCTACCTGCGCATGGTGCTGCAGGAGCTGCTGCGGGTCTATCCGTCGGCCTGGATCATCCCCCGGCAGGCGGTCAACGACATCGAGATCGGCGGCATGCGGATCAAGGCCGGCTCGCAGGTGCTGGTCAGCCCGTACACGACGCACCGGCTCGAGGAGTTCTGGGACCGGCCTGAGGTGTTCGACCCCGACCGGTGGGCCGACGAGAAGGCCGTGGTCAAGCACCGCTACTCCTTCATCCCGTTCGGCGCGGGCCCGCACGTGTGCCTCGGCCAGCACCTGTTCTACGTCGAGGCGCCGCTGGTCATCGCCAACGTGCTCAGCCGCTACCGGCCGGAGCTGACCAACCCGCAGCGGCTCACCCCGCTGCCGGGCGCGTCCGTACGGCCGAAGGAGAAGCTGTGGCTGCGCCTGCACCCCGTCGAGGGGCGGCGGGCGGCGTGAACCCCGTGGACATCACCAGCGGACCGCAAGATCTCACCGCGGTCGCGAACGACCTGATCGCCAGCCTCATGCTGCGCCCGTGGGGCCAGGTGTCTCCCTCGGTGTACGAGACCGGCCGCCTCGTCTCGCTCGCTCCCTGGCTGACCGGCCACGGCGAGCGCATCGGCTACCTCGCCCGCACCCAGCGCCCCGACGGCTCCTGGGGCGCCCCCGACGGCTACGGCCTGGTGCCGACGCTCAGCGCCACGGAGGGCGTCCTGGCCGCGCTCACTCGCAGCGACCCCGGCATCGACCGGGCCCGCCTGCTGGAGACGGCCGAGCGCGGCCTGTCGGTGCTCGGCGGCTGGTTGGCGGACCGGCTCGACCTGCCCGACATGCCGGCGATCGAGCACATCGTGCCGTCGCTGGTGGCGCTCATCAACCAGCACCTCGGCGCGCTCGGCGCGGGTCACGAGCCGCTGCCGCTGCCCGAGGGCATGAACTACGACACGCTCACGCTCGTCAGGGAGTGGGTCAGGTCGGGCGCAGAGGTGCCGGAGAAGCTGCTGCACGCGCTGGAGATCGCCGGCGCGGAGGCGGCGGGCGCGCCCGGCATCCGTCCGACGGTGATCGGCACGATCGGCGCCTCCCCCGCCGCCACGGCCGCCTGGCTGGGCCGCTCGGAGACCGGCGCGGACGGCGAGTCCGCCAGGCGGCATCTGGAGGACGTCGTCCGGCTGCACGGCGGCCCGGTGCCCGTGGGACTGCCGATCACGGTGTTCGAGCGGAGCTGGGTGCTGAGCTGGCTGGTACGCGCCGGGGTGCCCGTCGAGGTGCCGCCCGAGATGCTGGCCGACATCAGGGCCGCCATCGGGCCCGAGGGAACGCCCGCCGGGTACGGCCTGCCGCCCGACGCCGACACCACCTCCGTGGCGCTGTACACGCTGGCGCTTGCGGGGGTGCCGTACGAGCCGGAGAGCCTGTGGCGCTTCCGCTCCGGCACGCACTTCGCCACCTGGCCGGGTGAGCAGGGCACGTCCGTCAGTGTGAACGCTCACGTCCTGGACGCCTTCGGCCAGTACGTCGCCCGCCGCCCCGACGCCGCGCCCCGCTACGCCGAGACGATCGCCGACCTGTCGGCCTGGATCGCCGAGCGCAGGGAGCCGAACGGGAGCTGGACCGACCGGTGGCACGCCTCGCCCTACTACGCCACGGCGAGCTGCGCGCTGGCGCTGGACGCGTTCGGCGGCCCCGGCGTGGCGCCGGCCGTGGGGGAGGCGGGCGAGTGGGTGCTGGCCACCCAGCGGCCCGACGGGTCGTGGGGCCGCTGGGAGGGCACCGCGGAGGAGACCGCGTACGCCATGCAGGTGCTGCTGCTGACCGAGGGCCGGGCCGATCCGCGGCGCGTCGCCGCCGCTGACCGGGGGCTCGCCTACCTGGCGGGCTCGACGGGCGGCGAGCACCCGCCGCTCTGGCACGACAAGGACCTGTACGCGCCGTTCGCCATCACCCGCGCGGCGATCATCGCCTCGTCCTACCTGGCGACGCGGACGGCCGTGGTGTCCTAGCCGTGCGACTCCGACCTGGCGTCCTCGGCCAGCTCGCGCACGGTGTAGGCGTGCGTGTCCCTGGCCATGTACCAGGCGCCGTTGAACGCGACGCTCCTGCGCTGCCCCTCGACGACGCCGGCCAGCTCGGCGGGCAGCCGCCGCAGCTCGGCGTCGAACGCGGCGTTCAGCTCGGCGATGTGCGCGCTCACCCGCTCCACGGCGGCCTCCGTGCTCGTCCCCGCGCGTTCGAGGATGAGCACGGAGTTCGGCTTGCCCTCGCGCCGCTCGCGCTCGAACGTCCTGAGGTCGTTGGCCAGGCGCATGCACTCCGCGCCGAGCGCGGTGGCCGGCTCGATCGCGGCCCAGTGCCCGGTACGGGCCGGCTCGGGGCCGCAGACGCCCAGGGCGGCCGCCCACCAGGTGCGGTAGAGGATGGTCAGGCCGCCGTTGGCGAGGTAGCGGTCGTAGCCGGGCCACGGCTCGCCGCCGATCGCCCATCGGCGCTCCAGCGCCATGGCGCTGCCGGCCAGGTCGAGCTGCCCGAGCAGCGAGGGGGTGTGCGCGGCGGCGCCCGGGTGGGCGCGGAAGCGCGCGCACCACGCCCGCCACGCGCTCAGCGCCGCCGCCATGGGGCCGGCGTCTCCGGTGGCGCCGCCGGGCTCGGAGCCGGACAGGACGCCCTTGATGCGGCCGAAGAACGCGTCCACGTCGGCGTCGGACCAGTCGCCCGCGATGCTGTCGGCGATGTCGTCCATGCCGAACAGGACTGCGGTCAGCGCGCCGAGGTCGGCGATCTGGTCGCGGGTGGCCGCGGGGAAGGTGGCGGCGGCGGACAGGCAGCTGAAGGCGAGCCTGCTGGAGGCGCTGTCGCCGTCGGCGAACAGGGTGGTGTGGGGGCCCAGCAACCGGTCGGCCTCCGGCACGGCGTCGAGCGCCGCCGTCAGGACGGCCGCACGGTCGCGTTCGGGCACCCCGGCAAGCTGATGGGAGGCTTTGAGCAGGCGATCCGCAAGGTCATTGCGAATGTCGAAGTATGCGGAGGAAGGATCACTCACCCGCGCAGGATATCCATTTTGCACGATTTCTGACTAAATCTGTCAAAAATCGGATATTTGTGCGCAAAGGGTTTGGAGTTGCTTGAGGGGCACATTGTCCTGCGCTACAGTTTCGTGATCGACACCGTCCGTTGCCACCGCCGAGTGAGCTGGTGGCCAGCACTCGATTAACACTTTCTCAGGGTGGGTAAAATGGGCTTCCGCAATACGAGACTGCGGACCAAAGTCACGGCTCTGCTACTCTCCCTGGCGGCGCTGTGGGTCTTCGCGGCATGGGTCACTCTACGCGAGGGCGTCAACCTCCTGTGGGTCACCCAGGTCAACGACAGCGTGGTCGATCCGAGTGAGCCTCTGCTCGTCGAGTTGCAGAAGGAGCGCCGGATCTCGGCCGTCCACCTGAGCGACCCCACCTCACGTTCCCGCAAGGACCTCGAGGCCCAGCGCAAGCGCTCCGACGGCACGCTCGCCACCTTCAAGGAGGCCGCCACCGCCACGCTCGTCGGCTGGGCCACCGACGAAGAGGGCTCCGAGCGGCTCAACGAGGTCTTCCGCCGCCTCGACACGATCAAGCAGACCCGCCAGGCCGTCGATGCCGGCCGGCTGAACCGGGTGTCGACCACCGACGCCTACAGCGAAGTCATCGACTCGATCTACAACCTCTACGGCGCCCTGGCCACGCTCGACGACAAGGTCCTGGCCAGTGACATCCGTAACCTGCTCGCGCTGAGCCGGGCCCGCGACATCATCTCCAAGGAGGACGCGCTGCTGTCCGGCGCGCTGGTCAACGGGCGGCTCTCGGCCTCCGAGCACGCGCAGTTCGTCGCCACCACCGGCGCATGGAAGGTGGTGGCCGACCAGGCAGGCGCCGAGCTGTCGGACTTCGACCAGGGCGAGTACGAGAAGGTCATCAACGGCCAGTCGTTCACCCGGCTGCGCAACCTGGAGACGCTCGTCGCCGAGCAGGGCCCCGACACCGGCAGCGTGCCGTTCAGCGCCCCGACCTGGCGCCAGGCCACCGACCGCGCGCTCAACGACCTCAACACGATGGTCCTCGGCGCCGGTGACCGCCTGGTCGACCGCTCGGTCCCGGTCGCCGTCAACGTCATCGTCCGGCTGGTCCTGGCCGGTGGTCTCGGCCTGATCGCGGTCATCGCCTCGATCATCCTGTCGATCACCACCGCGCGTGCCCTGTTCGCCCAGCTGCAGAAGCTGCGCGACGCCGCGCACGAGCTGTCCGACGACCGCCTGCCGAGCGTGGTCGAGCGCATCGGCCGCGGCGAGAAGGTCGACGTCGCCAGAGAGGCCCCCGCGCTCGACTTCGGTGACGACGAGATCGGGCAGGTGGGCCAGGCGTTCAACACCGTGCAGCGCACCGCCATCGCCGTCGCCGCCGAGCAGGCCGAGCTGCGCCGCAGCATCCGCGACATCCTGCTCAGCCTGGCCCGCAGGACGCAGGGCCTGGTGCACCGCCAGCTGACCGTCCTCGACGTGATGGAGCGCCGCGAGACCGACCCGGAGGAGCTGAAGGAGCTGTTCCGGCTCGACCACCTGGCCATCCGGATGCGGCGCAACGCCGAGAACCTCATCGTCCTGTCCGGCTCGTCCCCCGCCCGTACGTGGCGCCGCTCGGTCCCCATGGTGGACGTCGTCCGCGGCGCCCTGGCCGAGGTCGAGGACTACACCCGCGTCTCGCTCATGCCCATGGGCGACGTCGTGCTGGCCGGCCGGGCCGTCGGTGACGTCATCCACCTGCTCGCCGAGCTGATCGAGAACGCCGTGTCGTTCTCGCCGCCCTACACCAACGTGCAGGTCAGCGGCCAGCTCGTGGCCAACGGCTACGTCATCGAGATCGAGGACCGCGGGCTCGGCATGAAGCCCGAGGACCTCGACGCGGCCAACGAGCGCATCGCCGACCCGCCGGAGTTCCGCCTCTCCGGCACCGCCCAGCTGGGCCTCTACGTGGTCAGCCAGCTCGCCAAGCGGCACGACATCCAGGTGGTGCTCAAGTCGTCCCCGTACGGCGGCACGACCGTCGTGGTGCTGCTGCCGCAGGAGCTCGTCCAGCTCGACCCGTCGCCCGAGCCCCGCGACGACGGCCGCGAGCGGCTGCCCCGCCGGCAACCCGGGCGGGAGAACGGCAGGGAGGCGGGCGTCGCCACGGCGACCAGGCCGATGGCGGAGAACGTCCGCACGCTCAAGTCGGCGCGGTCGGCCGCCCCGCTCGCGGCCCCCACCCCGGTGCGCGAGGTCAAGGAGCCCCTGCCCCGCAAGGCGCCCGAGCCCGCGGCCAGGCCCGAACCCGCGGCCAGGCCCGAGCGCGTGAACAGGCCCGAGCGCGTGAACAGGCCCGTCCGTGAGCCCGCGCCCGCCCCAGAACCACCCCGGACCGAAACGCCGGCCGATCCGGAGCAGCAATCCGTGACCGAGTTCACACCGTCGGGGCTGCCCTTCCGGGTGCCCCAGGCCAACCTGGCGCCAGCGCTGCGTGACGAGACCCCCACGCAGCCCGACATCGAGGAGGACGATGACGAGCGATCGCCGGAGGAGATCCGCGCGATGATGGGATCCCTGCAGTCAGGCACCCGTCTCGGCCGTTCCGACGCGGCCAAGATGCTGGATGAGCACACGGGAGGTGAGGAATGAGTCCCACGGCCGGCACCGACCTCAACTGGCTGCTCGACGACCTCGTCGGCCGCATCAAGGATGCGGAGCACGCCATCGTGCTGTCGTCCGACGGACTGCTGATGGCCTCGTCGGCCGCGTTGCAGCGCACCGACGGCGAGCACCTGTCAGCCGTCGCCTCCGGGCTCCAGAGCCTGGCCAAGGGCGTCTCCGACCACATCTCAGGCGGCCAGGTCAGGCAGACGGTCGTCGAGTGGAAGAGCCAGTTCCTCATCGTGACGACCGCCGGTGAGCGGGCCTGCCTCGCCGTCCTGTGCGGGCAGCACGCCGACATCGGGCTGGTGGCGTACGAGATGGCGATGCTGGTCGCCAGGGTCGGCCAATACCTGACCTCCGGCGCCCGCAACGCCGAGGCCGCCGCCAGGAGCGACCGGTGAGAGCCCCGGACGGCGAGCCCACGGACGAACACTGGGTGGACCCGGAGATCATCCGCCCCTACGTCGTGACCCGTGGCCGTACCCAGCCTGCCCACGGCAGGTTCGACCTGATCTCCATGGCCCTGGCGGTGGGCCCGCCGCCAGGGCCCGACGCCGGGCTGGACCCCGAGCACCTGCGCATCCTGCAGCTCTGCCGCGAGCCCAAGTCCGTCGCCGAGATCGCCGCCTACCTGGATCTGCCGGCCGGCACGATCCGGGTGCTGCTCGGTGACCTGTTCGACCGCGAACTCGTCTCTGCCCAGGAACCCCGATCCGAGGTGGACATGCACGACATGAAGATGTACAGGGCGGTGCTCGATGGCCTTCGCTCGCTCTGAGCGTCCGCGCCTCCCGACGGCGATCAAGATCCTGATCGCGGGCGGCTTCGGCGCGGGCAAGACGACGATGGTGGGCGCGGTCTCCGAGACCCGGCCGTTGCGCACCGAGGAGGTGCTGACCGATCGCGGCATCGGCGTCGACGACCTCACCTCGGTGGAGGCCAAGCGCACCACCACCGTGGCGATGGACTTCGGCCGCATCACGCTCGGCAACGACTATGTCCTGTACCTGTTCGGCACGCCCGGCCAGGAGCGGTTCTGGTTCGTGTGGGACGAACTGGCCGAGGGCTCGCTGGGCGCGGTCATCCTGGCCGACACCCGGCGGCTGGCCGACTGCTTCCCCTCGGTCGACTACTTCGAGCGGCGGGGCACGCCGTTCGTGGTGGCGGTCAACTGCTTCGAGGGCGCGCCGACGTTCGAGCTGGAAGAGGTACGCCTCGCGCTGCAGCTCGGGCCCGACGTGCCGATCATCATGTGCGACGCGCGCAAGCGCGACTCCAGCCGTGAGGTGCTGATCACGCTGGTCAAGCACTCGGCCCGGCTCCGCGCCGAACCGGTCGGCAGCTGACCCACCCCACCGACCCACCGGTCGGCCCGCGGTCGGCCCCGGTCGGCCCGCGGTCGGCCCCGGTCGGCCCCGGTCGGCCCCGGTCGGCCCGCGGTCGGCCCCGGTTCAGGCCCGTTCCGCCGACCCGCTCGGCGGAACGGCTGCTGAGTCCGCCCGTTCGCGTCTCGGGCGGGCTCAGGGCGTGGGTTTCTCCAGGTGGCCGGTCAGGTAGGCGTCGAGTGCGGCGGCGCCTTTGATCATCGCGCGGCCGCGGGCCGAGAGGCGGCCGCGCCACTCGTGCAGGGCGCTCTCCAGCGGCTCCTGGCCGCCCGCCGCCCGGACCTGGGCGATCAGCGGGGCGATCTGCTCCAGCAGGTAGCCGCCGCGCCTGAGCTGGTGGGCGAGGCGGGCGTCGCGGACGTCGGCCCCCGTGTAGACGCGGTAGCCCGTACGCGGGTCGCGGCCCGGCTGCACCAGCCCCGCGCGCTCCCACTTGCGCAGGGTGGCGGGACGGATGCCGAGCTTCCTGGCCAGCGGGCCGATGAACGTCACCCCTGACTCCACCGGCTTGGCGGGCGCCAGCGCGCGCAGCGCCTCCGCCACGGCCTGGAGGGTGCGACGGTCGTCGAGGAGCTGGGCGTGGCTCTCGTCGATCAGCTTCAGCGCCGCGTCCGTCTCGCCCCTGTTGACCACCTGCATGATCGCGGTGGCCGTGCGGTGGCCGTGAGCGGGGATCAGCGCGATGAACGCGGCCAGGGCCTGGGCGTGGCGCTCGGTGTAGGCCCGGTAGCCGCTCTCCGTGCGGGCGGCCGGGGGCAGGATGCCGGCCTCCTCGTAGTTGCGCACCGCCTGCGTGGACAGGCCGTGCCGCCGGGCCAGGTCCACCGGCCGCAGTCGGCCACCGGGCATCGACGCCACCTCACCGCGTTTGAGGGTGCCGCACCGCCATGCGGCGCGGCACCGGGTCAGAGCTTCAACGAGAGTCCAACCCTACCGTCGAGCGAGCGGAGGCCGGGAGCGCCGGAGGCCCTGGGCCGGGCGGGCGGCCGGCGTCGGGTGGCTCGCCGGCCGGCCGGCGTCAGGTGGGGGTCAGGTGGGGGTCAGGTGGGGGCCGCGCGGTAGGCGTCGCCCGGTTTGGCGGCGAGGACCTGTTCGCAGGCCAGCAGCAGCACGCCGGCGCTCCAGGCGTGCGACAGCGTCAGGTACATGCCCTTCGGCTGGAAGCAGTCCGTCTGGTAGTAGCGTTCGGTGATCATGCCGCGGTAGGCGTTGAGGTCGCCGTCGGCCGCGGGGAGGAGCTGGCGGAAGCAGTCGAGGGTCTCCTGGGCCCGCTCCGCGTAGTACGGATCCCCCAGCGCCTCCGACAGCTCGGCCAGCTCGGCCGTGCACACCAGCCCGTACGCGTGCAGATGCTGGTTCGACGGCGACGCCTGGTCGGCGCCCCGGGTGGCGAAGCCGTACACGCCGAGCGGGGTGCGCGGCCCGAAGCGCACGTTGTAGGTGTAGCGGAAGGTGAGCATCCAGTCGGCGGCCCGGCGGGCGAGGCCGAGCCAGCGGGCCGCGCCGGTGCGCCGGTGCAGCGCCATGTACGCCATCACCGCCGCGTACCCGTCCTCGGAGGTGGGCGCGAGGTCCACGTCCTCGGGCGCGCCGTAGATGAACTCGTCCTCGACGAACCTCGCGTAGTACTCCCCCGCCCGCTCGGCCGCCCGCAGGTCACCGGGGTCGCCGGACTCGGCGAGCGCGGCCACCCAGGTCAGGCCGGACGCGCCCGACCACGACAGCACCTCGCCGGTGACGGCGTGGTGCAGGGTGCCCAGGTTGCCGTCGGGGCGCTGGCGGGCGACCATGACGTCCAGGTTGGACCGGGCGGCGGCCGCCCACTCGGGGCTCGGCCGCAGGCGCAGCGCGCGCAGCAGGAACAGGGTGGCCTCGCCGAGCGTGCGCGCGTGCAGCGCTCCCTTGACCGGGCTCCAGCTCTGCGCCCACCCGGTCTTGCGGTACCAGGTGCCCCAGAACGTCCCGGACGGCGACAGGTTCGCGCAGATGAAGCCGATGACGTGCTCGGCGGCGGCGACGTGCTCGGGACGTCCGGTGCGCAGGCCGTGCTCCAGGAGCGCCGCCGCCCACGGGATGCCGCTCACCCAGCCCACGTGCATGGCCTGCCGGTCCACCCGCTGCCCGTCGCCGCCGCTCACCTCCCTGTCGAACCCGACGGTCTCCAGCAGCACGCCGGGGTCGGGGTCGTAGTGCCAGCGGTAGAGGCCCTCGGCGGCGATGCCCGCGGCGGTGGTGACGTCCTCCCACGGCTCGATCGGCGCGCCGGGCAGCCTCAGGTCACGGTCCTCGCGCAGCAGCGGCGCGTACGCGTGCCGGTCGGCCGGCAGCGGCGCGGTGGCGAGCGTCAGCGTGCGCGCCTCGCCCGGCTGCCAGACGTGGGTGGCGGCCTGGGCGGGAAGCGGGTCCGCCGAGCCGTAGTAGGTGACCGGATGCTCCCGGTACGGGAACAGCAGCGCGGCCGTCGCCCGCCCGTCGTCGTAGGAGAGCTCCAGGCCGGTGATGCCGAGCGGCGAGACCTCGTCGGCGATCAGCGCGGCGCCGCCGTCGTCGCCCCACACCAGGACGGCGGGGGTGGCGGCCCGGTCGGCGCGGAAGCCCCACGACGCCGAGACCATCTCGCCGGGACGGTCGGCGCCCGGCTCGAAGCGCGGGAAGACGCGGTGGCAGCCGGCCGGGCGGTTCTCGCCATAGAACAGGCCGGGGATCAGCCACCACGGGGCGGCGGCCGAGGCCACCGACCTGCTGACGCGTACGGTGGCGGCGGCCGGCTCCGCGCCGTCGTAGCGCAGGTGGAGCCGGAGCTCGCGGCGGCCGGTCGGCAGCCGCTCGCCCCAGCGCCAGCCCACCGCGAACGGCCCCGCGCCCAGCACCTCGACCCGCGCCTCGCCCCCGTCCGGCACGGCGATCACCACGGGCTCGGTCCCCGCGGCCCCTGGGGCGGCCACCGCCGAGAGACCCCCGGCCGCCGCTGATGTGTCACCGGGCGGGTGCGGGTCCGTCTCCCCCGCCGCACCGGCGGGGCCGGGGTCGTCGGTCACCACGGCTCCACGGTGAAGGCGCCCTTGCGGGTCTCCAGTTCCACCAGGTCGGTCTCCACCGCCGAGAGCGGGTCGTCCAGCGGGATCCGGAACGTGCGGATCTGGCTGGGGCCGAAGTCGGCGGTGAGCCGGATGCCGGCGACCGGGATGTTCAGCGTCGCCGTCCCGGCCTTGCCGGTGGTCTCGACGGCCCTGACCACCAGGTCGCGCGGCGCGTCCTCGTGCAGCTTCACCGCGGTGACCATCACCTGCCCGCCGCCGTCGTCCAGGTAGCCGCGCGAGCCGGGCAGCGGGCCGTCGTGGAAGCTCTCCAGCATGGCCCGCACCGGCGAGCCGAGCAGCGCCGCGCGCCGGGTCAGCCCGGCCGCGCGCCAGTCGCCGGCGTGCGGCACCAGCAGGTACGAGAACCGCTGCACGCCCTGGTCCTGGAAGGAGTAGAAGCCGTCGGGGTCGAGCAGCCTGGGGTCGTGCCAGGAGTAGACCGGGCTGCGCACGGCGGTGATGCCGATGCTGTGGCTGCGGCCGGGACCGGGAGGGGCGACGTCGTAGCCGTGCTTGGCGTTGTTGACCACGGCGAGGCCCGCGCGGGTGCCGTTGACCGAGCCCGACAGGTCCACCCACGACTGCGCCGGCTCCTCGGCGCCGTCGATGGGCCTGGTGAGGTGGGCGAACGGGATCTCGTACGTCGCCACCGGGCTCTCCAGACCGACCGGGAAGCGCAGCTTCATCAGGTGCGCCTGCTCCCGCCAGTCGAGCGTGACCCGCACCTCGACCGCGTCGTCGTCACCGGCGCCGAGGATGAACTCCTCGGCCATGGTGGAGCGGCCCCACTCGCGCTCGACGCGGATGCGGGCGCGCAGCGGCCCGTGCTCGCGCAGCACGATGTCGGTGACGGCCATGGGCTGGCCCGGCCAGTCGTAGGAGACGACGCGGTGGCCCCACGTGTCGGTGGGGTCCTCACAGATCTGCGTGTGCTCGCCGGACGCGCCGGCCACGAGGTCCACGCCGGTGCGCTTGTCGACCAGGCTGGACAGCCAGCCGGTGACCGGGTCGAGCTCCAGGCGCAGCACGTCGTTCTCGAGGTGGTGCTCGGACGCCTCCAGGGTGCCGCCGGGGTTCATGCCGGGGCCCTGGCGCAGCCGGTAGAGGCGGTATCCCAGCGGCGGCAGCTCGGCCTTGAACACGGTGGCGCCGCGGCCCTTGTCGTCGGTGGTCGCGACGGACTGGGTGCGCTGGCACGGCACGTCGGCGCCGTCCGCGTCCACGACGTGCACGCCGTTCGGCGCGACGCCGTACTGCAGTTCGACGCGGGTGCTGACCGGCCACGGGTGCGGGTTGAACACGATCACCGGCTGGGTGCCGGTCTCCTCGGGCACCTGCACGTCGCGGGCGATCACGTTGTGCGCCCTGGTGATGATGCGCTTGGAGATGGCGACGGCCTCGCCGAGCTGGTCGCGGGCGTCGTCGTAGGCGGGCTCGATGGCCGAGCCGGGCAGCACGTCGTGGAACTGGTTGAACAGCACCTGCTTCCAGGCCCGCTCCAGGTCGGCGCGGGCGTCGTGGCCGGCGATCGCGGCCCACCGCTCGGCCGACAGCACCGCCGCCTGGGCGCGGCGCTGCCACGCCTTGATGCCGGAGTGCGACGAGTAGCAGCCGGCCGCGTGGTGCTGCAGGTCGTCGCGCCACACGGGCAGCTCGGCCAGGCCCTGCTCGCCGAGCCGCTTGACCATCTCGTCGAAGTAGCGGCGCGGCGAGGACAGGGTCAGTTCGCCGTACGTGCCCATGCGGTCGTAGCGGTGGATGGACTCGATGTTGGCCTTGGTGGGGCCGCCGCCGTGGTTGCCCACGCCGTAGAAGATCATCAGGTCGCCGAGCGAGCGGTCGAGCTGGGCGAGCGCCTTCTCGGTCTGTCCGCCGACGTCGCCGGGCGGGCTGCAGTATTCGAACGGGATGCGGTACGCCAGCACCCGGCTGCCGTCCGGCGCCTCCCACCAGAACATCGTGCCGGGCAGCTCGCTCTCGTGCGGCGCCGGGCGCAGGAAGGTGTAGGAGTCCATGCCCTGGCCGCGCAGGATGGCGGGCAGCATGGCGTTGTGGCCGAACGGGTCGACGTTCATGCCGACCGTGGCGGTGACGCCGAACTTCTCCTTGAGGTAGCGCTGGCCGTACAGGCCCTGGCGGACGAACGACTCGCCCGAGGGCATGTTGCAGTCGGGCTCCACCCACCAGCCGCCGGTCATCACCCAGCGGCCCTCTGCCACCTTCTCCTGGATCCTGGCGAACAGCTCGGGGTCGGACTCCTCCACCCACGAGAGCAGCACGACCTGGTCGCAGGTGAAGACGAAGTCGGGGTACTCGTCCATGCGGTGGATCGCCGACCAGAACGTGGCCCGCGCCTCCTGGTAGCCCTCCTGCCACGGCCACAGCCACACCGGGTCGAGGTGGGCGTTGCCGATCATGTGCAGGGTGCGGCCCGGGGTGGCCACCGGACGGGGTGCGCGGGGCAGGTCGCGCGGCTGGGCGCCGGAGGGCGCGTTCGCCATGGGGGCGCGCTGCCTGGAGGGACGCCTGGTCATGCGGCCGCCCAAGCGTCGACCTTGTCGCTGATCATGTGCAGCATCAGTGTGTGGATCTCCTGGATGCGCGGGGTCTCGGTGCTGGGGGCGAGGAGGAGGTGGTCGGCGTACGCGGCGGCCTTGCCACCGTCGCCGCCGCCGAAGAGTACCGTCACCGCTCCATTGGTCTGTGCGGCCTGCAGGGCGCCGACCACGTTCGGGGAGTTTCCGCTGGTGGTGAAGGCGGCCACCACGTCGCCCCGCCTGGCCAGCGCCTGGACCTGGCGGGCGAAGACGTCGTCGTAGACGTAGTCGTTGGCGATGCAGGTCATGACCGTGGCGTCGGTGGTGAGCGTCACGGCGGGCAGCGGGCGGCGGTCGCGCCGGTAGTGGCCGATCAGCTCGCCGGTCAGGTGCTGGGCGTCGGCCGCGCTGCCGCCGTTGCCCACCGTGTAGAGGGTGCCGCCCCTGGTGAAGGTCTCGATGAGCAGGTCAGCGGTGGCTTCGACGGCGGGCAGCAGCGCCGCCATGCCGCGCGCGGCGGCGAGATGGCCATCGACGTGCTGCGCCAGCAGCTCGGGCATGGGAGATACGTCGGGCATTTGGTCTTTCCTGGTGCTAGGTCTGTGCAGTATTGGGCACCGTCGGAGCGAGGGCCCGTGGTTCCGTCTGGGGGCGGGGCCTTCGCCATGGGTGTGCGTCAGCGGGCGGCGCCGGTGACGAGGTCGTGGGCGACGGCGCCGGCGCCGACCACGCACACGCCGGCGCCGAGCGTGGCGAGCTCGATGCGCGCGCTGCGGGCGGCCGGCGGCATGGCGTCTCTGGCGACCGCCGCGGCGACGGGGTCGAGGAGCCGGGAGCCGGAGCGGGTGACGCCGCCGCCGAGCACGACGAGCTCCGGCTCGAACGCGTTCACCAGGTCGGTGAGCGCGCTGCCCAGGGCCCATGTGGTCTCGTCCCAGATCTCGACCGCGAGCGGGTCGCCCGCCTCGGCGGCGCGGGAGACGTCCTCGGCGGTCGGTCGCTCGATGGCGGACAGGGACGAGGTGCGGCCGGCGGCCAGCGCCTCCCAGGCGCGCTCGGCGATGGAGGTGCCGGACGCGTACGCCTCCAGGCAGCCCATCCGGCCGCACGAGCAGCGGCGACCGCCTGGGCGCACCATGACGTGGCCCAGTTCGCCGCCGTTGCCGGCCGCGCCCCGGTGGAGCCGGCCGCCGATGACCGAGCCGCCGCCGACGCCCGTGGAGATCGTCAGGTAGAGCATGGTGCTGGTGCCGCGTCCCGCGCCGTAACGGAATTCGCCCAGCGCGGCGGCCGTGGCATCGTTCTCAAGGACCGCGGGGAGGCCGTACGCCTCCGTGGCCAGTGCGCAGATCGGGATGTCGACCCAGCCCGGCAGGTGCGGCGGGCACTCCAGCACGCCGGTCACCGTGTTCAGCGGCCCGCCGCAGGAGATGCCCACGGCGGCCACCTCGGGCAGGCCGGCCTCCGCGATCGCCTTCCTGCCCAGGTCGAACAGCCTGGTCAGGACGGCTCGCGGCCCCTCCTCCCTGTGGGTGGGGGCGAGCTGCCAGCCGTGGATCAGGCCATCGCCTGTGACCACGCCCGCGGCGAGTTTGGTGCCGCCGATGTCGAGCGACAGAACGGGGGGCAAATCGTGCTCCATTGGGCCTCCGACTGGGAACGACTGACGCACATGCCTATGACATCGTTCCCACATCGGATCCTAGGGCGAGTTTTCCCCGCGGGTCAACGCACGCCACGGGAGAAATGTCAGATCGCAGGGGTCGCCGGAGGCGGATGCGGCGGACCCCGGAGGTCGCGGAAGGCCGGCGCGTACCAGGTCACGGGGCGTCACGCGGGCGCGGGCGGCACGCAGGCGTGACGCGGGTCGCCGGGTCGGCGGAGTCTTCGGATCGCGGGGGTCGCGGGGGTCGCGGGAGTCGCCGGGCCTTCAGTGGCGTCAAAGGGCCGGGGGGTGGGTGGTGGATTCGCGTTCGATGAGGTGGACGTTCAGCACCGTGGTGACCGAGTCGGACTCGGGCATCTCGATGCGCTCGTGCAGCCGGCGCACGGCCGTCGCGCCCAGGTTGAAGGTGTCCTGGGAGACGGCGGTGACCTGGGGCGAGACCATGCTCATCCAGGGCGCGTCGTCGAAGGCGACCAGGCTGATGTCGCTCGGCACGGCGAGGCCGCGTTCGCCGATGGCCCGCCAGACGCCCTCGGCGAGCACGTTGTTGGCGGCGAACACGGCGGTGGGACGGTCGGGGCCGCTCAGCATGTCGAGGGCCCGGCGGCGGGAGTCGGCGACGTCCCAGCCGGAGGAGACGACCAGCTCGGGGTCGACGGTGATGCCTCCGGCCGTCAGCGCCTCGAGGTAGCCCTGGTAGCGCTCGTAGCCGGTGGTCCAGTCGGTCTCGTCGATGAACAGCGCGATGCGGCGGTGGCCGAGCTTGACGAGGTGGGCGGTGGCCGTACGGGCGCCGACGCGGTTGCCGACCACGACCCCGTCGGTCGAGCCGGCCGCGAACTGGCGGTCGACCTCGACGACCGGGATGCCGTGGGAGGACAGGTAGGTGGACACGGCGGAGGAGTTGGGGGTCACGATCACCCCGGCCACCCGGAGCGCCACCAGCGCCTCTGCCGCCTCGCTCTCGGTCTCGCCGGACAGGCTGGTGTCGGCCAGCACCATGGTGTAGCCGCGCTCACGGGCGGCGCTGCTGGCCCCGGCGGCCAGCTCGGCGTAGAACGGGTTGCGCAGATCGCTGACCAGCACCCCGACCGACCGGCTGACCTGCTGCTTGAGCGTGCGGGCCATGACGTCGGGGACGTAGCCGAGCTCCTCGGCGGCGCGCAGCACGCGTTCGCGTACGTCGCTGGCCGCGTAACCGCGCCCGGTGAGCGCCCGGGAGACCGTGGAGCGCGAGACGCCCGCGGCCTCGGCGACGTCTTTGATCGTGGGACGGCGGGAACGGCTGACGGGGGTGCTGCGCCGTTCTACGGTCATCGGTTCCCTTCCGCGACCACGTCGACCAGCGCCTCGGCGTGCTGTCCGAGGCGCAGGTCGCCGATGGTCAGATCGACTGCCAGGCGTACGCGGCGGCGCGGCTCCGCGGGCGCGCCGAGCCGCAGATGCACCTGCTCCATACCCCCTCCGGGCAGCCTAAGCGTCAAAGATCCCGGCTCGCGCCGCCAGCCGGGCGGCACCACAGGCTCGATGGTGGCCACGGCCTTGTCCGGCCACGGGTTGCGCACGGTGGCCGTCAGCGTGATCTCGCCGCCCGCGGGGACGCTCGTATAGTACGGCGTCAGGCGGCACAGCACCCCGTCGGCACCGAGATCGAACCGCCCGGACGGGAGCAGGTCGTGGTGCAGCGCGACCAGCTCCTCACCTCGTTCGGCCAGCATGTGCAGGTAGTCGTCGTCCACCCAGCGGGGACGCCAGTGGCCGCTGACCATGAGGTCGGGCCGCAGCCGGTTGTAGAGCGCGGCGCTCTTCCGATAGTCCTCGATCCGGAACCTATTCTTGTACTGAAAATTCAGGATTTCCTGCCGTTCGCCCGGAACGCCCAATCCGTCCTGCTGGTCGCCGGTCACCAGCACCCGGTGCCCGTCCACCTCGAACGCGTACGCCGCCGCGAACATCGTGTGCCCGGGCAGGTCGTGGACCGTGATCTCGTACTCCCGCCACCGCACGGTCTCCCCCAGTCCCAGCACCCGGTCGGCGGGGATGGGGTCGAACCACGTGCACGGCAGGTCGTGGTGGAGCGGCGTGGCCAGGATGGGCGCGATGTGGGAAGGTGCCCAGATCTCCGTGCCCTCGACGTCGCGCAGCAGCGGCATGCCGGCCACGTGGTCGTCGTGGTAGTGGGTCGGCACGGCCACCTCGACGGCGGTGACGCCGTAGTGCTCGCGCAGCGCGGGCAGCGAGGCCAGCCAGGGCCGCCGCGCCTCGCGGGCGGTGCTCTTCACGAGGCCGGTGCACATGTCGTAGCCGAAGTCGAAGACCATGGCCGCGCCCGACTCCGACAGCAGCACGTAGCTGTAGGACTGGCTGCTCCTGTTCATCAGCAGGTGCGGCGTGACCTCGATGAACGGGTTCTCCAGCAGGCCGCGCACGTCCCAGGGGCGTGGGCGGCGGAAGTCGACGTACCGCTGCATGGCGGACGAGAGCCTGGACAGCGCGTCGGCCGGGTCGCTCATCGGGTCGCCGTGCGAGGGCAGCAGCACGTCGAGGTCCTCGCGCCGGAGCAGCTCAGCGCTGACGACCACCATGGCGGGGCCCTCGTTCTCGGTGTACGACCACTGGGTGGCGGCCAGCGACCACACCTTGCCGGGCGCGTAGATCAGGTCGCCGGTGAAGGCCGTCCTGCCGACGACGTACGTCACCGAGCCGGGCGTGTGGCCGGGGGTGGGCAGCACGCGTACGTCCACCCCGCCGTATCGGGCCGTCCGATATTCGGGCACCACACCGGTGACCTCGACCGGCTCCAGCAACGAGAACCGGTCGTCGCGCAGGTCGTAGTCGTTGTGGATCTGGCGGCCCGACCACAGCTCGTCGACCTTGTCGAACAGGTCGCGCTCGACCGGCGGCACGTGGATCGCGACGCCCGCCCCGGCCGCCCGATGCAGCCCCTGGACCTGGTCGCGGTGGTGGTGGGTGACCAGCACGTCGGTGATGCGGTCGAGGCCGAGCTCGCCCAGCAGGTCGAGCACCCGGCCGGAACCGAAGTCGATCGCGATGCCGGTGCGCGGCTCTCCCGGCTCGCCCGGGGCCTTGATGACGTAGACGTTGCAGGTGTCCTCGACGCGGAGCACCCCGGGCGCGACTTCGGTTACTTCCATACCCACGGGCCAGGAGTCTATCCGGTATCGTTCCCACAATGGATGCCCTGGAGTGGATTGTTCCCTGTCCGAAAAAGGCCACCATCGGTAGCGAACATCTGGTTCTGAGCGCCTGCCGGATCACGGGCGACCCCGCCGCCGTACGCGCCGTCGCCGCCCTCACCACCGCCCTGGGCGACGCGGCAGCCGCCTCCCTCACCATCGACGTACGGCTGGACGCCGAGTTGCCGCCCGAGGGCTACACGCTGAGCGCGGGCCCGTCCGGCGCGGTGATCACCGGCGCCGACCCCGCGGGGGCGTTCTACGGCGCGCAGACCCTGCTCGCGCTGGCCGCCGCACCCTGCGAGACGCATGGGCGGTGCGTGCCGGAGTGCGACGTGCGCGACTGGCCCGACCTGCCGCTCCGGGGCACGATCGAGGGCTTCTACGGCACCCCGTGGAGCCACGCCGAGCGCATGGAGCACCTGCGTTTCTCCGGGCGGCACAAGCTCAACACCTACGTGTACGCGCCCAAGGACGACCCCTTCCACCGGGAGCGGTGGCGGGAGCCGTACCCCGAGGAGGAGCTGGCCAGGCTCGGCGAGCTGGTCGCGGAGGCGGCGGCGCAGCACGTCAGGTTCGTCTTCGCGCTCAGCCCCGGCCTGTCGATGGTCTACAGCGACCCGGCCGAGCGGGCGGCGCTGCGCGCCAAGGCCGAGCAGGTGTGGGAGGCCGGCGTCAGGGAGTACGCGCTGCTCTTCGACGACATCCCGCCCGAGCTGGGCCACGAGCCCGACAAGGCGGCGTTCGGCACGGCGGAGGGCGCGAGCGCGAGCGCCCACGCGGCGGTGTGCCGCGACTTCGCCGAGCACTTCCTCGCCCCGCACGGCGCCGACCGGCCGCTGACCATGGTGCCCACCGACTACGCGGGCACCGCGCGCTCGGCCTACCGCGACCGGCTGGCGGCCGAGCTGCCCGCCGACGTGCTGGTCTGGTGGACCGGGTCCGACATCGTCGTGGGCGCGATCTCCGCCGACGACATGCGGGCCGCGGCGGCCTCCTACGGGCATCGGGTGGCGTTGTGGGACAACTTCCCCGTCAACGACTTCGACTTCGCCCGGGTCTTCCTCGGGCCGCTGATCGGGCGCTCGACGGAGCTGGACGGTGTGCCCCTCGAAGGCATCACCGCCAACCCCATGGTGGAGGCGGCGGCCTCACGCATCGCGCTGACCACGGTCGCCGACTACGCCTGGCACCTGGCGGCGTACGACCCGGCCCGCTCGCATGAGCGCGCGGTACGCCTGGTGCCCGGCGCGACCGACCTGCTGCCTTTGGTGGAGGCTTGTTCCTCCTGGCCCCCGAGCGCCGACCAAAGCCCCGAACTGACCGCCCTGTGCACGGCCGTCCTGGAGAACGGGGCGGCGCCGGAAGACGGAGCTGCGCTGCAAGCCGGGGCCGATGGGGCTGGTGGTGCCGATGGGGCTGGTGGGGCCGGTGGGGCCGGTGGGGCCGGTGAGCGGCTGCGGGCCGAGCTGGGCCGGCTGGCCGCACTGCCCACCGACGCGCCGAGCGCGCTGGCACGTGAGCTGGCCCGCTGGGTGCCGGCCGCCCACGACATGGCCGCCGCCGGCCTGGCCGCCCTCGACCTCCTGGAGGGCGTCGAAGGCCGCACGCCGGCCCAGGTGACGGAGGCGCTGACCCGCGCCGAGGCCCACGAGGCGAACGTCCTGCGCCGCGTCATCCCACCCTTCGTCCGTGAGGTCCTCACCCGCGCCGGCACTCCGTCCTGACACACGAACGCCCGCCCCGGGCAAGGAGCCGCGGCGGGCGCGCACTCGTTCCAGAACGAGCGGGGGCAGGGGGCCGGAGGGACGAAGCCGCAGGCCCCAAGGCCGGCAGCTCAGAGGGAGAGGACCTGGCCGGCGGCGGTCAATTCCTCCTGGAGGGCGGTCACGTCCACGTCCTGGACCGCCTTGCCGGTCGCCGCGGCCTGGGCGGCGGCGAGGCCCGCGGCGTGGCCGAGCATCTGGTACTGGACCTCCATCCGGATGGAGGAGAACGCCACGTGCGAGGCCGACACGCACACCGGCACGACCAGGTTCGCGCACTCCTCCCTGCGCGGCACCAGCGCCCGGTACGGGATCTGGTACGGGGCCACCCCCACCGACAGGTATCCCTCGGTCACCACCATGGGGATGGGGTCGGGGTGCTCGTAGACCCAGCGCCAGGTCCGCTGCACCTCGCGGATGTCGAGGTGGTACGACCCCATGGCGACCGCGTCGGGATGCCGCCGCCCCTCGACCAGGTCGTGCTCGGTGAGGTGCGCCTCGCCCAGCATGCGCCGCGCCTCGCGGACGTAGAGCTGGTGCGGCAGGTGCCCGGTGTCGGCGAACTCGTCGGCGGGCAGCCCCCACCGGCCCAGCTCGGCCCGCACGACGGCGGGCACCTCGGGGTCGTGGGAGAGGAAGTACAGCAGGTCCTGGGCGTGGTGCAGGTGGTGCAGGCGGATGCGCTCGCGCTCCTCGGGCCCCGCGTCGGGGTAGGCCCAGGCGGAGCGGTCGAGCACGCTCAGCGAGAACGGCCCGAGCGAGTTGCCGTCGGCCTTGCCGTTCGGCAGGTTCGGCTCCAGCCCGACGAGCCGCCCGGCCCGCGGCGAGACGCCCTGCTCGCGCCAGTGGCGGAAGAGCCGGCGGCCGAGCTCCCAGTGCTCGTCGTCGTAGCCGGGCCGGCGTGAGAACGGGATGCGGTCCGGCGCGGTGGACATGCAGACGCGGTAGCCGTACGACATGACGCCGCCGTCCCCCTCGCCCACCTCGGCCATGGGGCCGTCGGCGACCTGCGGCAGCAGCGTGCCGTCGGCGCGGAACGGCGAGACGTACGGCGGGAAGTTGTGCATGCCGGGCACCACCTCGCGCCGCCCGGCGAATCGCTCGCCGTGCAGGGCCCTGTCCTCGCGCCCGACCCGGTGGCTCACTCCTGCGGCGGCCATCAGGTCGCCCTCGTAGCCGGCGTCCACGAAGACGCCGCCCGCGTAGTCGCCGCGCAGGGTGGCGGCGGAGAAGATCCGCTCGCCGGAGGTGACGACGGTGCGCAGGGCGGCGCCGAAGACGACCTCGACCCCGGCCCGCTCCAGCCACGACAGGAAGATCCGCTCGGCGACGTGCGGCTCGGGGCCCGCGTAGTGGCCCGGCGCGACCCCGTAGGCGTCGGCGACGGCCTGGCGGAACTCGGCCGCCATGCCGCCGAGCACGCGGGCGTCGCCGATGTCGGTGTAGCCGAGCCCGCCGGAGGTCATGCCGCCGACGTGCCCGCCGGGTTCGAGCAGCACGGTGTCCAGGCCGCGCCGGGCGGCGGCCACGGCGGCGCACACGCCGGCCGACGTGGCGCCGTAGACGACGACCTCGGCCTGCCTCATCGCCGCCACCACGCGGCGATCCGCCGCAGGTCGTCGCCGGTGATCGGCTCGCGGCTGTTGTCGATGGACTCGACGTAGTAGAGCGCGGGCACGCCCAGGCCGGGCTGCGCCTCGGCGTAGGCGAGCCAGTCGGCCCTGCTCGGCATCGGCCACTGGTCGGTGTCGATGAGGTGGTTCGGCATGGCGGCCGCGGCGACGGCGTGGCGGTAGCGGAGCTGGTCGACGGCGGGCACGGGGTCGCCGGCCGCGTCGACCTCCAGCACGTCGTTGAGCCTGATCATGTCGCTGACGCCGGCGAAGGCCGGGTGCGGGGTGTGGGTGATCATGAGGGCGTCGGGTTTGACCTGCTTGGCGGCGTCGTACATGGTCGCCAGCAGTTCGTGGAGGAGGGCGATGCCCCAGGTGGAGCCGTACGTCTTCAGGTGGGAGCCGCTCGGCGACCACTGCGTGAAGTCGATCTTGAACCCGTCGGCGTCGAGCTCGCCGAGCAGGCGCTCCATGATGGCGCGGACCCGCTGCCGGTAGGCGGGGTTCGACGGGTCGGCGGCCACGGCCCGGCCGCCCGCGTCGGTCACGCACTCCTCGACCGGCAGGCCGTCGGCCGACCAGGCCCGCCACCACAGCAGCACGCGCTGCCCGCGGGCGTGCCTGGCGGCGATCCACGCGCGCAGGTCGGGCCACTTGTCCTCGTCGGTCTCCAGGTCGCCGTACGTGAGCTGCCAGCGGTCGTCGATGACGATCGTGCCCGGCACCACGCCGTGCTCCTCAAGCCTGCCCAGCCACTCGTCGTAGAGGTCCTGGCGGGACAGCGTGACCGGCGAGACGCCGTCGGCCCTGGCGCACTGGGCGCCCCAGCCGCAGAAGATCGGCTCGCTCCACCACGCGGCCCGCTCCCCCGCCGGCCCCTGGGGTGCCAGGCCGTGCTCGACCAGGTCGGCGCGGTGCTGGGCGATCGCCTCCCAGGGCGAGCCGGCCAGCCGGAACACGACGGCGGGCGAGGTCCAGGAGCCGCGCACCTCGGTGTGGCCCTCGTAGTCGAAGCGCAGCAGGGCGCCGCCGTCGAGCGGCTCGTACGTCAGCTCGGTGAAGGTCAGGCCGGCGATCCCGGCCCGTACGGACGCGCCCAGCCACGGCCCGTCCGGCACCGCGGTCGGCCCGGCGGGCGCGTCCTTGCAGAAGGCCAGCACCAGCGGCGGCGGCGAGAAGACCGCGTGCAGCCGTCCGGGGGAGGCGTCGCCGACGACGGTCAGCGCGACCGGCGCGGACACCGGCCGCACCACGTTCACCGGATGGGCGGGCGTGGGGCTGAACACGCCGCGCGCGTGCACCCCGGAGCGGAACGTGCCGGCCGCCCTGGTGTTGAGCACGGCCCGGCCGCCGAGCAGCGTCACGTCGCTGAGCACGCCCTCGCCCTCGACCCGCACCTCGACCGCGATGGTCTCTGGCGTACAGGTCAGCCGGACCGTCTTGCTCTGCCACTCGGTGGTGCGCTGGGGGAAGTCGAAGACGGCCACGCCGTCGCGCTCCGCGAGCACGGGCGGCAGCGTCTCGTACGTCTCGTCGCGCCCGCCCCTGGTGTTGACCGAGGCCAGCAGGTTGACCGACAGCCACCCTTCGAGCTCGGCGCTGGCGTCGGTGCGGGAGACGGTCAGGCGGTAATGGCCACTGTCCACGTAGTGGGCGGTGTCCGTGGTGGTGATCCGCATGGGTTAGCCGAAAGCCTCGATCCTGGGTGTGGCGGGCGCCGTGCCGCCCGCCGCGATGAGCCGGGCGTAGTAGCGCCCGGAGTCCTTGATGGTACGCACGCCGCTCGCGTAGTCGACGTGCACGAGCCCGAACCTGGGCCGGTAGCCCAGGGCCCACTCGAAGTTGTCCATGAGCGACCAGTGCAGGTAGCCGCGCACGTCGGCGCCCGCGTCGATGGCGGCGCCGACGGCTTCGACGTGGTCGCGCAGGTACGCGATACGCCGGTTGTCATGGACCCGGCCGTCGTGCGTGGGGGCGTCGCCGAAGACCCCGCCGTTCTCGGTGATCATGAGGGGGACGCCGGGGAAGCGGCGGGACAGGCCGATGAGCAGGTCGCGCAGCGCGCCGGGGTTGATCTCCCAGCCCTCGTCGGTCCGCGCGACGTCGCCGCTCGGGCCGACCACCTTCCAGGGGAACGGAGCCGGCGGCGCGGCGGCCATGACGCGGCGCGTGTAGTAGTTGATGCCGAGGTAGTCGCTGCGCCCGCCGATGGCGGCCTCGTCGCCGTCGGCGATGAAGTCGAGGCCGTGGCCGAGCGCCCGTTCCCAGTGCTCGCGCATGTCGGCGGGGTAGCCGTCGCCGAGCAGCGGGTCGAGGTACCACCGGTTGACGTAGCCGTCGGAGCCTGCGGCCGCCGCGCGGTCCTCGTCGCTGTCCGTCGCGGGGTCGCAGGGGAAGAGGCTGAGCGCGCAGCCTGCCTGGACGCCCGGGTGGGCGTGCAGCACGTCGGCGGCGGCGCCGTGGCCGAGCAGCACGTGGTGCCCGGCCTTGACGGCGGTGCCGAGGTCGGCGAGGCCGGGCGCGTGCAGGCCGAGCTGGTAGCCGAGCAGCGCGATGATCCAGGGCTCGTTCTGGGTGATCCACCAGGTGACGCGGTCGGCCAGCCGGTCGGCGACGGCCTGCGCGTACGCGGTGAAAGCGTTTACGGAAGAGCGGTCCGCCCAGCTCAGCCCGGCCGGCATGTCCCAGTGGTTGAGCGTCAGCACCGGCTCGACGCCCGCCTCCAGCAGCGCGTCGGTGAACCGCTCGTAGTGGTCGAGCGCCTTCGGGTCGGGGTTGGCGCCGTCGGGCATGACGCGGGACCAGCCGGTCGAGAAGCGGTAGGCGGTCAGGCCCAGCTCCTTGATCAGCTCGATGTCCTCGCGCCAGCGCATGTACGAGTCGCAGGCCCGCGAGCCGTCGCCGCCGCCCTCGATCGCGCCGGGGCGGCGGCAGAAGGCGTCCCACACCGACGCGCCCCGGCCGTGATGTCCCTCGATCTGGTACGCCGAGGTGCCCGCGCCCCAGAGGAATCCGTCAGGAAAGCTCATCCCTTGCTTCCCGTCGTCGCGATGCCCTTGATGAAGTGCTTCTGGCCGAGGAAGAACAGGATGATCATCGGGATGGTGGTGATGACGCTGGCCGTCATGACGATCTCCCAGTGCCACTCGCCGCCGAACCCGAACTGGTCGAGCAGCGCCTTCAGCCCGCGCGGCACGGTGAAGGTCTCGGAGTCGCGCAGGTAGATGAGCGGCCGCATGAGGTCGGTCCAGGCGGCCTGGAACTCGAACAGCAGGGTCACCACGACCGCCGGCTTGCACAAGGGCAGGGCGATGCGGGTGAAGATCTTCCAGTTGTTCGCGCCGTCGATCTTGGCCGCCTCGAACGGCTCGCGCGGCAGGCCCATGAAGAACTGCCGCAGCAGGAAGATGTAGAAGGCGCTGCCGAACAGGTTCTGGGCCCACAGCGGCGTCAGCGTGCCGACCGCGCCGAGCGAGTTCCAGATGAGGAAGACCGGGATCATCGTGACCGCGCCCGGCAGCATCATCGTCGCCAGCACCACGCCGAACAGCGCGTTCCTGCCGGGGAAGCGGAAGTAGGCGAACCCCCAGGCCACCATCGCGCTGGTGATCGTCACGGCCACCGCCGCCAGCACCGTCACCAGCAGCGTGTTGGCCATCCAGAGGCCGAGCGGGGCCTCCTGCCACACCTGGATGTAGTTGTCGAAGGTGAACGTCTCGGGGATGAGCCGGTTGTCGAAGACCTCGCTGCGCGGCTTGAAGGACGCGCTGAGCAGCCAGATGAACGGGTAGATGAACGCGACGGTGAACGCGCCCAGCGCGACCCAGGTCAGGATCTTCGCGGCGCGCCTCATGGGTTACCCCCTTCGTAGTGGACGTAGCGCCTGGTCACCACGATCTGCACGGCCGTGATCGCCATGATGACGATGAACAGCAGCCAGGCGAGCGCGGAGGCGTACCCCATGTGCAGGAACTCGAAGGCCTGCTGGAACAGGTAGATCGCGTAGAACAGCGCGGCGTCGTTGCTGTAGGTGGTGTTGCCGGCGCCGAAGAAGGCGGTGTACGCCTCCGTGAACGACTGCAGGGCGTTGATGCTGTCCACGATGAACAGGAAGAACAGCGTGGGGCTGATCATCGGCACGGTGATCCGCAGCAGCCGCTTCCACCAGCCGGCGCCGTCCACGAGGGCGGAGTCGTACAGCTCCTGCGGGACGCCGCGCAGCGCGGCCAGGATGATGACCACGGAGGAGCCGACCGTCCACAGGTTCATCAGCACGAGGGCCGGCTTGACCCAGTTCGGGTCGGTGGTCCACGCCGGGCCGTCGATGCCGAAGACGCCGAGGAAGGCGTTGATCAGGCCGTCCTGGCCGTTGAACAGCAGCAGCAACAGGATGCCGATCGCGACCGGCGGCGTCATCTTCGGCAGGAAGAACGCCGTGCGGAAGAAGCCGGTGGCCTTGCTGGCGCTGTTGAGCAGCAGCGCCAGCCCCAGTGCGACGACGAGGTGGGCCGGCACCGACAGCACGGCGAACACGAACGTGTTCCACAGCGCCAGGCCGACCTTCGGGTCCTCGAAGAGCTGCACGTAGTTGTCGAAGCCGACGTAGTTCGGGTCGTTGATGACGTCGTAGTCGGTCAGCGACAGGTAGGCGCTGTTGATGACGGGCCATGCGGTGAAGACGAGGAAACCGATGATCCAGGGGCTGATGAACAGCAGCGCGGCCCTGGTCTCGATGAACCGCGCGCTCCGTCGTCGTGGTGTTCGGGTACGGGAAGGGGACATCTCAGTTCGTACGCTTCGTCCAGCCGGCCCATGCCTTGTCCAGCGCCGCCTGGGCGTCCTGCTGGGCCTTGTCGAGGGCGGCCTGCGGCTCGTCCTGGCCGTTGAGCACCCGGTTCACGGCGTTCTGCCAGGCGTCCTTGAACTCCTTGTCGGCCGGGTTGGCGGGGAGGCTGAAGGTGTTCTTGTTGGCCTCGTAGAACGCCTTGACGCCGGCGTCCCAGGTGGCGCCGCCGGAGGTGAGCATCTTCTCGATCTCGGCGTCGGCCTTGACGTTGCCGGTGAGGATGCCGGTGAACGGCTTGCCCTCGTCCTTGCGCTTGTCGAGGCGGGCCTGGGCGGCGGCCTTCCAGGTGTCGACCAGGGTCATCGACTTGGCGAAGCGGCAGGCAGCGCCGGGGTTCTTGGCGCCCTTGGGGATGGCCCACGACGAGCCCGACGAGTAGGCCAGCGCCTTGCCCTCCGGGGTGCGGAAGGTGTCGAAGGCCAGCGGCGCCTTGGGCGAGACGTCGTTGAGCACGTTGACGTACCACTGCTCCATCGGCATGGCGCCGAGGGTGTTCTTGGCGTACTGGTTGCCCTTGCCGAAGAAGTCGGCCGAGTCGCGCACGGCCTTGACCTTGGCGAAGCCGCCCTGCGCGTCGTAGATGGAGACGGCGAACTCCAGCGCCTTCACCACCTCGGGCGTGTTGAGCTGGGCGGTCTTGCCGTCGGCGGAGAGCAGGTCGGCGCCGAGCGACTTGGCCCACAGCGGCAGGAACTCCGGCAGCTTGCTGTCGAAGCCGATCACCTTGAGCTTGCCGCCGGGCGCCTTGACCAGTTTCTCGGTCGCGGCGGTGATCTTCTCCCAGCTGGAGCCGTTGACGTCGTCGATGGTCAGGCCGGCCTCCTTGAGCAGGTCGGCGTTGGCCATCGTGATCTGGACCTGGTTGAACTCGGGGATGGCCCAGATCTCGTCACCGAAGGTCACCTGGGCGAGGGCGTTCGGGTTGTACATCGAGGTGTCGATCTGCTCGCCCTGGATGCAGGCGGTCAGGGGGATGATCGCACCACGTGAGGCGAAAGTGCCGATCTGGTCGCGGTTGGCGTAGATGATGTCCGGCGGGTCGCCGGCCGCGACCGAGGACAGGAACTGCTGGATGTCCAGGTCCCCCTCGATCAGCTTCACGTCGGCGCCGCCGAGCGCCTTCTTGGCCAGATCGACGCGGGTGGTCCCGATCTCGTCGGTCGCGCCGAAGCCCATGGCCGAGATCGTGCCCTGGTAGGAGGCACTGGGGTTGTACTGGCCTGCCGACGGGGTCGGGTCGGCCGCTCCACCGGTGCCCTTGGCACACGACGTGAGTGCCAGCGCGAGCGACACGGACAGGACGGACCAGCGGACAAGTGGGGTTCTCATTGGGGGTTTCGCCTCCACACTGATCAAGCGGGGCATCAGGCATGCTGATGACGGCCACGTGGCGCCAGGCCAGTGTGGCAACGTTCACACATCTGAGAACGTACCCATACCGCTGAAATCCCGTCAACCACTCCATCCACTGCGTTTCGGTGACGTTAACAACTCCAAGGGTGTGGGACGCCCCACTGGGACACCTGTCGGGAACGACCACAGCCCCTTCCCCGTCGGCGATCCCGTACACGCGCGAGGGCCCGGCCGAAGCGATCGGCCGGGCCCTCTGGTGCAGGCGCCCTGGGGCAGGGGTTCGGGCGCCCTTCTGGGAGGAAGCGGATTCCGCGGCGTCAGCCCCGGATCAGTGCGTGCTCGCCTTCTCCGCGCCGACGCCGGTCAGCGAGCGGACCTCGATCTCGGCGTACTTGGCGGCGTTGTACTCCTTGCTGAGGACCGTGCCGATCCAGCCGCACAGGAAGCCCAGCGGGATCGAGATGATGCCGGGGTTGCTCAGCGGGAACCAGGCGAAGTCGGCACCCGGGAACAGCGCCGTCTTGCTGCCGGAGACCACCGGCGAGAAGATCACCAGCAGCAGGGCGGAGACGAGACCACCGTAGATGGCCGAGACCGCGCCGGCGGTGTTGAACCGCTTCCAGAACAGGCTGTAGAGGATCGCCGGCAGGTTGCCCGACGCCGCCACCGCGAACGCCAGCGCCACCAGGAACGCCACGTTCTGGCCCTGGGCGAGGATGCCCAGGCCGATCGCGATGGCGCCGATGACGAGGGCGGAGATGCGGGCCACGACGACCTCCTGCCGCTCGGTGACCTGGCCGCGCTTGAAGACGTGCGCGTACAGGTCGTGCGAGAAGCTGGAGGAGGAGGCCAGCGTCAGACCGGCCACCACGGCCAGGATCGTGGCGAACGCCACCGCGCCGATCAGCGCCAGCAGGATCGTGCCGCCGACGGAGCCGAAGATCTCCTCACCGATGCGCTGTGCCAGCATGGGCGCCGCGGTGTTGCCCGCCGCGTCACCCGCGGCGATCGCGTCCTTGCCGACCAGGGCCGCCGCGCCGAAGCCGAGGACCAGGGTGAGCAGGTAGAAGACGCCGATGATGCCGATGCCCCAGAGCACCGACTTGCGGGCGTCCTTGGCGGTGGGCACGGTGTAGAAGCGGATGAGGATGTGCGGCAGGCCCGCGGTGCCGAGCACCAGCGCCAGGCCCAGGCTGATGAGGTCGATCTTGCCGGCCAGGCCCTGCGCCTCGGTGCCGTACTTCAGGCCAGGGATCAGGAAGTTGCCGGGGTTGCCCGAGGGGCCGCTGGTCGCGGCGGCCTGGCCGAGCAGCGCCGACAGGTTGAAGCCGAACTTGCCGAGCACCAGCAGCGTCACCAGCGCGGCGCCGCTCATCAGCAGCACGGCCTTGACGATCTGGACCCAGGTGGTGCCCTTCATGCCGCCGAAGACGACGTACACGATCATGAGGGCGCCGACGCCGATGATCGTCCACGCCTTGCCGGCCTCACCGGTGATGCCGAGCAGCAGGCCGACCAGCGCGCCCGCGCCGACCATCTGGGCCAGCAGGTAGAAGATGCTGACCACGATGGTGGACACGCCCGCCGCCGTGCGGACGGGCCGCGGGCTCATGCGGAAGGCCAGCACGTCGGCCATGGTGAACTTGCCGGAGTTCCGCATCAGCTCGGCCACCAGCAGCAGCGCCACCAGCCAGGCGACGAGGAAGCCGATCGAGTAGAGGAACCCGTCATATCCGGACAGGGCGATGATGCCGGCGATGCCGAGGAACGAGGCGGCCGACATGTAGTCGCCGCCGATCGCCAGGCCGTTCTGCACGCCGCTGAACGACCGGCCGCCCGCGTAGTAGTCGGCTGCCGTCTTGGTCTGGCGGCTCGCCCAGACGGTGATCGCCAGGGTGAAGGCCACGAAGGTGAGGAAGAGGATCATCCCCAGGGTCGTCGAGCTCACTGAGTCTTCTCCTCCACTTCGTGCCGCAGCTTGTCAGCGATCGGGTCGAGCTGCTTCTCGGCGTGCCTGGAGTAGGCCCACGCGATGAGGAAGGTCGACACGAACTGCAGCAAACCGAAGATCAGCCCGACGTTGATCTCGCCGAACAGCTTGATGCCCATGAAGTCGCGCGCCCAGCCCGACAGCACCACATACAGCAGGTACCAGACGAGGAACGCCACGGTCATAGGGAAGGTCCAGCGGCGGAAGCGCCGCTTCAGTTCCTGGAACTCACTGCTCTCCTGCACTTGCTCATAGACCGATGCGTCATGTTCTTGTGTCGTCACGAGACCTCCACTGTGATGCGGATCACGCCCAACGTAAGAGCGCAACCTACCTGTCGTGGAGATGCCCCGGCGGGTTGTTCGGCGAGCCGCTGATGCACCGCGCTTAGTTGGAACGGGCTTGCGGCGAAAGGTCTGTCTGGCGCGATGAGCGGTCGGTTATCCCTTTCACCCCCTTACCGGTCATCCCTTCACCGCGCCCGCCGTCAGCCCCTCCACGATGTAGCGGCGGACGGCGGCGAACAGCACGAGCGTCGGCAGCACCGAGACGACGGTGGCGGCCGCCATCGAGCCCCAGTCGATGTCGTACTGGGTGATGAAGGAGTTCATGGCGACCGGGATCGTCTTGGCGTCCTCGCTGTCGATGAACGTGATCGCGAGGAACAGCTCGTTCCAGCACTGCACGAACGCGAAGATGAACGTCGCGGCGATGCCGGGCAGCATGACCGGGATCACCACGCGCACCATGGCCGCGAGGCGAGAGGCGCCGTCCACCTGAGCCGCCTCCTCCAGCGCCACCGGCACCCGCTCGTAGAAGCCGCGCATGATGATCGTCGAGAACGGCACCAGCATGGCGACGTACACCAGCATGAGCCCGGCCAGCCGGTTGAGCAGGTCGAGGTCGGACATCAGCAGATAGAGCGGCCCGAGCGCGATGAACAGCGGGATCATCTGGGTGACCAGGAACGCCAGCATCAGCGCCCCGCGCCCGGGAAAGGCGAAGCGGGCCAGCGTGTAGCCGCCGAGCACGCCGATCGCCGTCACCACCCCGGCGGAGACGAGCGACACCAGCAGCGAGTTGAGCAGGTACGTGCCGAAGTCGGCGAACGAGAACAGCTCCTCGTAGTGCTCGAACGTCACCTTCGACGGCCAGTAGCGCAACGGCACCGAGAAGATCTCCGGCTGCGGCTTGAGCGAGGTGACGACGATCCAGTACAGCGGGAACAACGTGATCAGCAGCCAGACGCCCAGCACGAGCACCCTGGCGGCGGTGGCGAGGCGTCGCAGCGGGGTGCGCGCGGTCATCGGGCCTTCTCGAATCTCGTGGCGTTGAGGTAGAACACGCTGAAGGCCAGCAGCAGCCCCAGCACGAGCAGGCCGACCGCGCCCGCCCTGCCGTAGTCGCCGCCGATCACCTGCTGGATGAGGAACGTGGTGACGATGTCGGTGCTGCCGGCCGGGCCGCCGCCGGTCATGGAGTAGATCAGGTCGGGGAAGTTGAGTATCCAGATGATCCGCAGCAGCACGATCAGCGCCAGGGTGGGCCTGATGTGCGGCAGCGTCACGTGCCAGAACCGCCGCCACCGCGAGGCGCCGTCCACGGCCGCGGCCTCGTAGAGCTCGCCCGGCACCGACTGCAGCGCGGCCATGATCATGATGGCGAAGAACGTGACGCCGTACCAGATGTTGGCCACGATCACCGACGTCATCGCCCAGCCGGGCGTGGCCAGGAACCCGATGCGCTCGTCGATGATGCCCGCCTTGAGCAGCAGGTCGTTGATCACGCCGAACTGGCCGTTGAACAGCCACCGCCACAGCAGCCCGATCAGGAACCCCGACATCGCCCACGGGAAGAACACCCACGCCTGGTAGAGCCCGCGCCCCCGGAAGTGCCTGCGCAGCAGCAGCGCCAGGCCGAAACCGAGGAAGAACTGGAAGAACAGCGAGACCGCCACCCACGTGCCGGTGTTGCGCAGCGCCGTCCAGAACCGCTCCTCCGCCAGCACCGCGCGGAAGTTCTCCAGACCGGTGAACGGGGTCGCGGTCAGGTCGAACAGCGAGTACCGCTGGAACGCGATGACCGCGCCCCTGATCATCGGGTAGTACGTGAACAGCGCGACGAACACCACGCCCGGCAGCAGGCACAGCGCGATGAACCGGGCCCGCCGGACGGTGAACGTCCTCAAGAGACCTTCTTGGCCTGGTCGGCCCAGAAGGCGTCCCATGCCTTCAGCACCTCGGCCGTGCTCTTCTTGCCGGTGATCAGGGCCTGCACGTCACGGTCGGAGTCGACCAGGAACCGGCTCCAGCCCGGATAGTCCACCGGCCTGATCGTGATCACCTGTTTCGGGTCCTGCTGCGCCTCCAGGTACGCCTTCCACGCGCCCTGCGAGAACTGCCGGTCGCTCTGGGCCTGCTTCGAGATCGGGATCAGCGAGTTGCCCTTGGCGAAGGCGATGCTCTGCTCCGCCTCCGACAGGTACTGCACCAGCTTGACCGCCTGCTCCGGGTGCGCGCTGAAGGAGGTGACGCCCCAGCCGGCGTAGCCGACGGGCTGGAAGGCGTAGCCGGTGGGGCCCTTCGGGATGGGCGCGGTGGCCCAGTTCGTCAGGCCGCTCTCCTCGACCGTCTTGATGACCTCGGGGTCCTGGATGAGCATGCCGGTGACGCCCGAGGTGAAGCCCTGCACCATCTCGGGGAAGCCCCAGGCCACGGAGTCGGGCGGCGACGCCTCCCGGTAGATCTTGACGAACAGGTCGAGCGCCTGCGCCGCCTCGGGAGTGGCGAAGATCGTCCGCTTGTCCTTGAGGAAGAACGACTTCTCCGGGTCGAGCGCCTCGCCGTTGTACGCGCTGATCATCATCACCGCGTAGTCGGCGCCGCCCTTGCCGCCGCGGAAGGAGTAGCCGTAGCGGTCGCCGGTGGTCTGGGCCTTGCCGGCCTCGTACAGCTCCTGCCAGGTGGCGGGCGGCCGCGTCAGGCCGCGGTCGGTGCGGTAGAACAGCGTGCGCTGGAAGAAGCCGTACGGGATGAGGTACGCCTTGCCGCCCACCTCGACCGCCTTCTTCTGGGCCAGCTCGGTCAGGTCCGCCCAGCCGGCCCAGCCGGTCGTGGGCAGCTCGGCCAGCCAGCCGTTGTTGGAGAAGGACTTGGCGGTGTGGTCGCGCACCTCCAGCACGTCCAGGTCCTTCTTGGTCTGCAGGATCTGGGTGATCTTCTGGTCGGCGCTGTCGAGCGGCGGGGAGACGAGCTCGACGGTGACGCCGGGGTTGGCCTGCTCGAAGCCGTCGAGGAGGGACTTGATGAGCTTCGTACGTTCTGGGCTGGTCAGGCTCTCGATCATCCGGAGCCGCACCTCTCCCCCGGACCCGGAGGATCCGGAGGAGGAGCCGCAGCCCGCGAGGACGAGCGTGGCGGCGACCGTGGCTGCTAGGAGGGGATTTCTCACGACGAGCCTCCCGCGAAGGGCAGACAGCGCTGTCAATCACGATGCTGTCCTTCACGTTAGGCGGACATGCCCTCCAGCGCCAGACCGAGATCCTTGATCAGGGCGTCGGCCGGCTCCAGGCCGACGGACAGCCGGACGAGGCCGACGGGGATGCCCATGGTGACGCGGACGCTCTCCTCGGTGGTCAGCGCGGGCGCGTTCACCAGGCTCTCGAACCCGCCCCACGACACCCCGATCCGGAAATGCCGCAACTGGTTGATGAACCGGCCGACCTGCTCCCGCGACTCGGTGTCCAGCACGAGGCTGAACAGGCTGGAGAAGCCCGACATCTGCCGCAGCGCGACCGCGTGCCCGGGATGCGACGGCAGGCCCGGGTGGTTCACCTCGCGCACCGCGGGATGGCCCTCCAGGAACGCCGCCACGGCCAGCCCGCGCTCCTGGTGCGCCGCCATCCGCACCGGCAGCGTACGCAGGCCCTTGATCACCTTGGCCGCGTCGTGCGGCGACATCGCGGCCCCGTAGAGCTGGTACTCCTGCAGCGCCAGTGGCCTGACCAGCCGCGACGGCCCGACGACGACGCCGCCCACGAGGTCGCTGTGCCCGCCGACGTACTTCGACAGCGAGTGCACGACGAGGTCCACCCCCATCGTCAGCGGCTTCTGGAACAGCGGCGTGGACCAGGTGTTGTCCATCACCGTCAGCAGCCCGCGCTCGCGCGCCCAGGCCGTCACCTCCGCGATGTCCACGACCTGGTAGGCCATGTACGACGGCGACTCGAAGTAAAGTATTCGGGTGCTGGGCCTGATAGCGCTATCACCTGCCGCGAGGTCGTCGACGTGCGTATGCGACACCCCGAACTTCTCCAGATAGCGCAGGAACTGCGTGGTGGGCCCATAGATCGCACCCAGCACCAGCACATGATCGCCGGCCGACACGAGCGAGGAGATGGTCGCCGAGATCGCGCCCATGCCGGAGCCGAAACACTTCGCGCGCTCTCCCCGCTCCAGCGCCGCGAGCTTACGCTGAGCGAGATCCACCGTCGGGTTGGTCCCCCGCCAGTAGACGTAACGCTCGTCCTCGTCCTTGACGGCCGCGCCCAGCTCCTCCGCCGTCTCGAACGTGAACAGCGAGTTCTCGAACACCGGCGGGTTGACCGCGCCCAGCACCCAAGGCTCGTCCTCACCCAACCGGCCACAGATCCATTCGTCATCCATGGGGGCACACTATGACAGCGCGGGAGAACGGCGACCTCGTGGTCTCGCTGAACGACGGTCAGGAGGCCGCCACGCGCAAGCCCACCATGGCCGACGTCGCGCGGCACGCGGGCGTGAGCCTGAAGACCGTCTCCCGGGTCGTCAACCAGGAGCCGCACGTGCGGGCCTCGCTGCAGCAGCGGGTGCAGGCCGCCATCGACGCGCTCGGCTACCGCCGCAACGAGGCCGCCGCCCGGCTCGCCAGGGGCGCCTCCATGCTGACGCTGGGGCTGGTCATGGAGAACATCTCCAACGAGTTCTACGGCCGCCTGGCCGCCGCCGTGGAGGCCGCCGCCGCCGAGCACGAGGCGCTCGTCGTGTTCGGCTCGTACGAGGAGAGCGCCGACAAGGAGCGCATGCTCATCGAGTCGATGTACGCCCGCGGCGTCGACTCCCTCATCGTCGTGCCGTCGGCCGCCGACCACGGCTGGCTGGCCAGGCACGCCGGGCTCACCACGGTGTTCGTGGACCGGGTGCCGCCCGGCCTGGTGACCGCCGACGCGGTGCTGCTCGACGACGTGCGGGGCGGCCAGGTCGCCACCGAGCACCTGCTGGCCCACGGCCATCGCAGGATCGCGCTCATCTCCGACGACGAGGACATCAGCTCGGTGCACGACCGGGCCGCCGGTCACCGTACGGCGCTGGCCGCCGCCGGGGTGCCCACCGACGAGACGCTCGTCGTGCACGCGGTGTACGACCCCGCCCGCGTGGCCCGCGAGGTCACCAGGCTGCTCGACCTGGCCGACCCGCCCACCGCGTTCTTCGCCACCAACAACCGGGCCGCGATCGGCATCCTCCAGGCGCTGCGCGAACGGCCCGAGCGGCCCGCGTACGTGGGGTTCGACGACTTCGCGCTGGCCGGCGTGTTCAACCCGGGCGTCACCGTGGTCCGCTACGACACCGCGCGGCTCGCCAGGGCCGCCGTGGACCTGCTGCTCAACCCCTCGCGCACGGGCCGCATGGTCAAGGTGCCGATCGAGCTGGTGCCGCGCGGCTCGGGCGAGCTGCCGCCCCAATGACGCCCCCATGACGCCCCGCGCTACGCCTCATGACGCCCGCGCGACGCCCAAAACCCGGTCACGTCTCCACAAGCCCCGCACGCACGGCGGATGAGCGGGTACCTCTGTCTCGACCGACGGGGAGCAGAGCATGTCCGAGGGCGCCGAGGAGGCCAGGGTCAGCACCGACCCGGACGTCTATCTCGACGTGCCCGAGGTCAAGGTGGACGAGATCACCCTCGACGTCCAGGACCTGCGGGCCAGGGTGTCGCTCCAGGCCGAGGTGCTCGACCTGCTCAAGCTCAACGTCGGCGCGGACGTCTTCCTCGGCAGCGTCAATCTCACCATCAAGGGGGTGGAGGCGCAGGCGCTGCTGAAGGTCCGGCTGGACAACGTGGCCCGCATCATCGACCGGGTCCTGCAGACCATCGACACCAACCCGCAGCTCCTCGAGCACCTCACCAGGGGCGTCGGCCGCGCGGTCGAGGACATCGGCCTGGGTGCGGGCCACGCGGTCCGCGACGTCGGCGCGGGCGCGGGCGGCGCGGTGCGGGACGTGGGAGCCGGAGCCGGAGGAGCCGTACGCGACGTCGGCGCGGGCGCGGGCGGCGCCGTGCGGGACGTCGGCACCGGAGCCGGACGAGCCGTACGCGACGTCGGCGCGAGCGCCGGCGACACCGTACGCGACGCCACGGGCGCGGTGCGCGAGGTCGCACCGTCCGGAGGCGCCGGGACACCGCACGAGCAGGAGGAGCATCATGCCGAAGCCGGAACACCCACAGGACCCGGACGTGGAGATCAGCGCCACGGCGAAGGCGAAGGAGCTGCACTTCCACGACCGGCCCAAGGTGGAGGTGCACGCGCATGCCGAGCCGGATGGCGAGTGCTTCTCGGGCAGCGACCGGACGAACCTGCCTGACCAGGTGGAGCCCGGCGTCACCTACCGGGACGTCCGCATCGACTTCCGCGTGGCCGCCGCACTCACCGACCCGGGGGACGACGACGGGGGCCGGCGGCGGGGGGCGACGGCAGCGAAGGACCGTCTCGCATGACACTGGCGTAGGGCGTCCCGTATGACACTACAGTCGGATGGTGGCCCTTTCCCTGCCTGATCTCACCCGGCTCCTCCGCCACAGGCCGGAGCTGGCCGGTACACCCTCCGTCGACCTGCTCGAACGACTGCTGGCCGAACCCCGGCTGGCCATCCCCGCCCTGCTCGACCTCGACGCCGACTGCCACGTGGTCAGCCAGGCGATCCAGGAGGCGGGCGGTGAGAGCAAGCGCGCCGCGCTGGCGGACCGGTTGCACGACCTCCACGACCGGCTCGGCGAGGTGCTCGACGTACTGGCGGGCCACGGCCTGATCACGGTCGACGGCGAGATCGTACGTTCGCGCCATCCCGCCGGCCTGTGGGCGCACCCGTTCGGGCTGGGCCGGCCGCTGCGGGAGTTCGGGAAGGCGGTCACGGCCGAGACTCTGAAGACGATCGTCAGGACGTTCGGCGGGCAGCCCGCGGGGCGCAGGGCCGACCTGATGCGACAGGCCGAGGAGCTGCTGGACGACGGCGAACGCGTACGAGCACGCGTGTCCCGGCTGGGGAGCCAAGAGCGTGCCCTGCTGGAGTCCCTGGCCGCCGGGCCGCCGGTGGCGAACGGCGAGCCCTTCGGCTACGGCTCGCTCCCCGGTGCACGGCCCGTCCAGCGCCTGGCCCAGGCCGGCTTCGTGATCCGCGACGGCTGGGATCACGAGCTGCCCAGGGAGATCGCGCTGGCCCTGCGCGGCGTCGGCTGGAAGCCGGCGCTGACCGGGCAGCCCGGCGTGCCGGCCGGTCCGCGCCCCCAGAGCGACGGCCTGGACGCCGCGCTGGCCACGATCGAGCGCGTGCACGCCCTGGCGGAGCTGGCCGCGGCGGAGTCCGTCGCCGAGCTGAAGTCCGGCGGCGTGGGCGTGCGCGAGGTCAGGCGGCTGGCCAAGGCGCTCGGCCGGACGGAGCAGGAGGTGGCGCTCCTGCTGGACCTCGCATTCGAGGCCGACCTGATCGGCTCGGAGCGGGGCGAGCGACTCGTCGGCACCACGCTCCTGGACGACTGGCTGCGGCAGCCCGCAGGGCGGAGGTGGCGGCTGCTGGCCGAACGCTGGACGGGGTTGCCGCAGGCGCCCACACATCGGGTCGTGGGGTGCTGCGAGGAGCACATGACGCCGCAGCCTCCCCCGTACGAGTTCGCGTGCGAGGCGGGCCGCATCCGGCGCGCCGTCCTCCAGACCCTGAGCACCCTGCCTCCCGGCATGGGCGCGGGCGCGCAGAGCGGCGCGGACGCGAGCGCGGGGGTCGCCGCCGTGCTGGCGGCGGTGGCTTGGCGCACGCGGGCGATGGCGGAGGTTCCCGAGGCGGCCGAGGACTTCGTGGCCGCGGCCCTGCGCGAGGGCGAGTGGCTCGGCGTCGTGGCCGGCGGCGCGCTCACGACGCTGGGCCGGGCGCTGCTCGACGCCGGCGACGTGGACGCCCTCTTCCCCGCACCCGCCACGACCGTGACCCTCCAGAACGACCTGACCGCCATCGTGTCCGGCGTTCCCTCCCCCGACCTGGCCGCCCTGCTCGACCTGGCCGCCGACCTCGAGTCGCGCGACAGGGCGAGCGTGTGGCGCTTCTCCGAGCCGACCGTGCGCAGGGCGCTGGACGCGGGCACCGACGCCGAGACGCTCCTCGCCGGCCTCGCCCGCTTCTCCGCCAAGGCGGTCCCCCAGCCGCTCAACTACCTGATCAAAGACACCGCCCGTAAGCACGGCACCATCAAGGTCTCCGCCGGCCCGTCCGTCGTGATCGCCGAAGACCCGGCCGTCATCATGGAGTTGTGCGCCGCCAAGGCCCTGCGCAAGGCGGGCCTGCGGCAGATCGCGCCGACGGTCGCGCTCGGCACGCTGCCTCCCGCGGAGACCCTGCGCCTGCTGCGGCAGGCCGGTCACGCCCCGGCCGGTGTGGCCGCTGACGGCACGATCCAGGCCGAACGCCCCCAGCGTCGGCTCCTGGCCGTCGAGGCGGCCTCCGACGAGCCGGAACTCGACGCCGAGGCCGCCGCGCTGCGCATGCTCGCCGGCCGGAGCCGGGCCGCCCGCGGCCCGGCGGAGGAGGCGATCGAGGCGGCGGTCATGACCGGCGAAGTGGTCGTGATCGCCTGGCGGCGGCGCGAGCACTACATGGACGGCCTGGAGTTCGGTCCCGATACGGTCATCGGCTACTGCCACGACTGCGACGACGTCCACCGGATCCCCCGGGCCGGCATCAGTAAGGCGTATCTCCTCTGACCCTCCTCTGGCCCTCCTCCGAACTAGGACGAGCGGGGCCGCCAGTCGCCGCGGTCGAGGTCGAGGTTCTCAGGGGTGTGCAGGCGGACCATCGTCCGCGCCACCCCGGCCGGCACGCGGTGCGGGGTGAGGAACGACACCGCGATCATCACGGTGAACGCGATGGGCACCGTCCACGCCGCCGGCTGGGCGAGCAGCGCCCCCGCCAGCCCGCCCTGGGGCCCGGCGACGATCGTGACGAGGACGGCGCCGCTGGCCAGCCCGCCCCCGATGAACAGCCCGGCGAGCGCCCCGACCGTCGACAGGCGCCGCCACCAGATGCCGAGCACGAGCAGCGGGCAGAACGACGACGCGGCCACCGCGAAGGCCAGCCCCACCACGTCCGCCACCGGCAGCGCCCGCGCCCACAGCGCGAGGGCCAGCGGCACCGCGACCGCCATCAGCGTGGCCTCCCTGAACGAGCGCACCCCGCCCTTGAGCAGGTCCTGGGCGATGACGCCCGCCACGGACACGGTCAGCCCCGACGAGGTGGACAGGAACGCGGCGAACGCGCCTGCGGTGACCAGCGCGGTCAGCAGGTCGCCGAGCGTGCCGCCGATCATGCGGCTGGGCAGCGTGAGCACGACCGTGTCGGTGCGGACGAGGTCGGGGGCGTACAGGCGGCCGAGCCAGCCGTACACGGCCGGGAGCAGGTAGAAGGCGCCGAGCAGCGTGAGCACGACGAGCGTGGTGCGGCGGGCGGCCCGCCCGTCGGGGTTGGTGTAGAAGCGCACGAGCACGTGCGGCAGCCCCATGGTGCCGAGGAAGGTCGCGAGGATCAGCGAGTACGTCGAGTACAGCCCGTACTCCTTGCCGCCCACCAGCGGCACCTGCCAGGTGGCCGCGTCGGCGGCGCTGAGGCCCGGCGCGCCGTCGCCCTGCCAGGCGATGAGCAGGAAGACCAGCGGCACGGCCAGCGCGGTCAGCTTCAGCCAGTACTGGAACGCCTGCACGAACGTGATCGACCGCATCCCGCCCGACAGCACGTTGACCGCGACGACGACGGCGACGAGCAGCCCGCCCACCCAGACGGGCGCGCCGGTGATCGTGCGCAGCACCAGGCCCGCGCTCTGGAACTGCGGCATGAGGTAGAGCCAGCCGATCAGCACGACGAGCACGCTCGCGGTGCGGCGCACGGTCATCGACTCCAGCCGCGCCTCGGCGAAGTCGGGCAGCGTGTACGCCCCCGACCGCCGCAGCGGCGCGGAGACCAGCACCAGCAGCACCAGGTAGCCGCCGGTCCAGCCGACGGGCAGCCACAGCATGTCCACGCCGAAGGACAGGATGAGCCCGGCCACGCCCAGGAAGGAGGCCGCCGACAGGTACTCGCCGCCGATGGCGGAGGCGTTCCAGAGCGGGCTGACCGTGCGGGAGGCGACGTAGAAGTCGGAGGTCGTCCGGGAGAACCTGATCCCGAACGCCCCGATGAGCACGGCCGCCACCATGACGACCAGGACCGCGGTCAGGCTCATGCGGCACCCGCGCCCGTGAAGGAGACGTTCACCGGCGCTCGACCAGTTCGGCGAAGTGACGCTCGTTGCGCTCGGCCTGCCGGACGTACAGCCATGCCCCGATGACGAACGCGGGGTAGATGAGCCCGGCCAGCACCGCCCACGGCAGCGGCACGCCCAGCAGGTGCACCTCGCGCAGCTCGGGGATGAGCAGGAACAGCAGCGGCAGCCCGCCGACGACGCAGGCCAGCACCGTGCAGACGAACAGCGCCAGCCGGAACTGGGTGCGCAGCAGCGAGTGCATGTACACCTCGCCGAGCCTGGTCTGCTCGTCGATCTCCCGCGTGGCCGGGTAGCGGGGCCGGCGGGCGGCGGCCGTGCGCGGGCTGGTGACGGCGATCCTGCGCGGCGCGTCCGCTCCCCGCCGCGAGCCCTCCGAGGCCCGCCTGGAGCCGTCGGACGAGCGGCGCGGCTGCTCGGGGCGGGGCAGCGGCGAGCGCCGGCCCTGACGCGGCTCGGAGCTCATTCCTGCCTGCCCTTCCTGGCCCGTCGCACCAGCAGGTCACGCAGCTCCCGCGTGTGCCGACGGCTGACCGGTAGCTCGGTGTCACCGACGCGTACGGTGCACTTGCCCGAGTCGATGTGCAACTCCTCGATGTGTTTCACGGCCACCAGATGGCTGCGGTGCACCCGGACGAACCCGGCCGACGCCCACCGCTCCTCCAGCGTGGCGAGCGGGATGCGCACCAGGTGGCTGCCGGAGGCGGTGTGCAGGCGGGCGTAGTCGCCGTGCGCCTCGACGTAGATGACGTCCGCGCTGGAGACGAACCGGGTCACCCCGCCCAGCTCGACCGGGATCGTGTCGCTCTCGCCGCCTTCCGCGGGCACGTCGGCCGAGACCGCCACCCGCCTGATCGCCTCCGCGAGCCGCTCGGGGCGCACCGGCTTGAGCAGGTAGTCCTCGGCCTTGATCTCGAAGGCGTCCACCGCGTGCTCCTCGTACGCGGTCACGAACACCACCCTGGGCGGGTTCGCGAACTGCGACAGCAGCCGCCCGAGCACCACACCGTCGAGGCCGCGCATCCTGATGTCGAGGAACACGGCGTCGATCGGCCGCCCCTCGGCGATGGCGCGGTCGAGCAGCCGCAGCGCGGCGGCGCCGTCCCGCGCGGTCGCGACCTCGCCGATGCGGGGGTCGGCGCGCAGCAGGTACGACAGGTCTTCCAGAGCGGGCAACTCGTCGTCGACCGCGAGTACCCGGAGTTGTGCCATAGACAGTGATGAAACCGACAACGAAGATCGAGGTCAACGGGCGGAGACGCCTGGGTGATATTTCGGCAATCTGATGTTGACCTTGGTGCCCGCGCCGTCGGCCGTCTCGACCACGAGGCCGTACTCGTCGCCGTAGACCTGGCGCAGCCGCTCGTCCACGTTCGCCAGCCCGACGCCGCCCGCCGGAGCGATCTCACCTGCGAGGATGCGGCGCAGCCTGTCGGGGTCCATGCCGAGGCCGTCGTCCTCGACGCTGATGCGGCACTCCGCTCCGGCGTCCTCGGCGATGATCGTGATGCGGCCGACGCCGTCCTTGCTCTCCAGGCCGTGCCGCACGGCGTTCTCCACCAGCGGCTGCAGGCACAGGAACGGCACCGCGACCGGCAGCACCTCCGGCGCGATGCGCAGCGTCACCTGGAGCTGGTCGCCGAATCTCGCCCGCTCCAGGATCAGGTAGCGGTCGATCGAGCGCAGTTCCTCGGCCAGCGTGGTGAACTCGCCGTGCCGCCGGAAGGAGTAGCGGGTGAAGTCGGCGAACTCCAGCAGCAGCTCCCTGGCCCGCTCTGGGTCGGTGCGCACGAACGAGGCGATCGTGGTGAGCGAGTTGTAGATGAAGTGCGGCGAGATTTGCGCGCGCAGCGCCCGCACCTCGGCCTCCATGAGCAGCGTGCGCGAGCGGTCCAGCTCGGCCAGCTCCAGCTGCGAGTCCACCCAGCCGGCCACCTCCTGGGCGGCCCTGACGAGCCCGGCCGAGGCGGTCTGCCCGTACGCGGCGAGCGTGCCCACCACCCGGTCGTCGGTGGTCAGCGGCACCACCACGGCGTGCCTGATGGGGCATTCGAGCAGGTCGCAGTCGATGGTGAGCACCTGGGTGCGGCCGTCCTGGAGGGTGGCGGCGGCGTGCTCGAACGCCTGGTCGGCGTGGTGGTCGTCGCCCTCGCCGTCGTAGACGAGCAGGCGTTCGCCGTCGGTGATGGCCAGGGCGGCGGAGCCGAGCAGGGTGCGCAGGTGGCGGGAGGCGCGCTCGGCGCCGTCGGCGGTCAGCCCGGCCCGCAGCGGCGGCCCGGCCAGGGAGGCGGTGTGCAGGGTCTCGAACGTGGCCCGCTCGGCCGGGCTGGTGCCCAGCTCCCTGCGGCCGCGCATGAGCCGCCACAGCACGACGCCGGGCACGCCGACGAGCACCGCGACGACGGCCGAGCCGACGAGGTACTCCACGTGGCCAGAGCCTAGCTCATAGGGGGCTCACAGGGCCTTGGCGATGCGGGCTGCGTAGGAGGCGGCCTCATCGGCGGAGTCGTACTTCGTGCGCGGCCAGAAGAAGCCGCGCAGCCCGTCCTTCTTGTTGCGCGGCACGACGTGCACGTGCAGGTGGGCGACGCTCTGGCTGATGCGGTTGTTCATCGCCACGAACGTGCCGCCGGCCTCGAGGCCCTGCTCCACGGCCCGCGTCACGGCCTGCACCCGCTCGAAGAACGGCCCGACGTCGGCGAGGTCGGTGAGCGTCTCGACGTGGACGCGCGGCACGACCAGCACGTGACCCTTGAAGACCGGGCGGATGTCGAGGAAGGCGAGCGCCACGTCGTCGGAGCTCACCAGGTGGGCGCTCCGCTCACCGGCGATGATCTCGCAGAACAGGTCGGTGCTCACGGGCCGACCCTACCGGCCTTGGCCGCGAAGGCCGTCCAGCTCGTCATGTTGGGCTCCGACCACTGCTCGGGGGCGTGCAGGAAGTGCTCACCGACCCGTTCGCGCAGGCGTACGGGCACCTCGGGCACCTTCGCGCCCCTGCAGTGGTAGACCAGCCCGCCGCCGCGCCGCCCCATCGCCATCCACGGCAGCCACGGCGAGACCCGGCACCACGAGAACACGCACGGCACGTCCGGCACGCCCGACTCCAGGTCGGCGGCGGAGGAGAAGAACTGGAACAGCTCCAGCGCCCGGTAGGTGTCGCTCGCCGAGTTCTCCGGGTAGTCGGCCACCTTGAGCGGCGACGGGTAGGCCAGCCGGACGTCCACGTTGTGGACGACCTGGCCGCCGAGCCGCGTCTCGGGGACCTTGTAGGCGCCCAGCCGCTGGTTGACCGGGTCGTTGAAGACGTGCTGAACCTCGACCTCGCGCCCGGTGAACGGGTTGGCCCAGGTGTCGAGCACCCGCCGGTCGCGGGGGTCGAGGTAGAGCGCGGCCTCCCGGGTCAGCAGCCGCCATCCGCCGTCGGTCTCGACGGCCCTGGCCACGTTGAGCCCCTCGAAGCCGAACAGGTGGTGCGGGCCGTCGTCGTCCTGCCGGCCGTAGACGTCGCCGGTCCAGTACGAGATCGTCTCCGCGCCGTCGGCGGACGCGCGTACCCGGATGAAGTCCATGCCGGGCAACCTAGCCACCGGGTATGCCGGAGGACGGCCGCTCGCGCACGGTCACCTGGAAGACCGCCTCGCCCGACTGCCGCCTGCTCTCCTCGGTGGCGGGCGTCCTGTCCTGGCCGCAGCGCCAGCAGTCGTACAGCCTGATCTCGGTCGTGCCCGGGTGCTTGCCGTTGAAGACGAAGTACGCCGTGCCGCCCGAGCCCGGTTCGTCGCCCTGGCTCTCGCGCTCCTCGCTGATGAACGAGGCCACCTTCGTGTCGGGCACCGCCACCAGGCCCCAGCTGTCGCCCACGGACGGGTTCTCCGGCACGGCCAGCGAGAACCGCTGCCCCGGCGTCACCTCGACCTGGACGGTCGCGCCCTTGGCCCCCTTGGCGACCTTCCCGTAGTCGCTCACCCACGACCCGGCGCCGCACCCGGCCGCCAGCAGCGGGACGAGCAGGGCGGCGGCCACCGTTCCACGCATCACCCTGGCAGGTTATCGGCCCTGCTCCTCCGTCCCCTGGAAGGGGGCGTCAGGGGAGTCGCACGACGATCCTGATGCGGTCGCCGCGCCGCCCGATCTCGATCACGCGGCGGCGGTAGGCCGCCCTGCCGGTCATCATCCGGCGCAGCGCGAACGCGGTCATCGCGCCCGCCACCAGGATCAGCACCATGGGACGCCGCCCCTTCGCCACGTCCATGACGGGCTCGGGCACGCTGTCCCTGGCTCGCTCCGCCATGTGCGACGCCCGGCCCTTGACGACATCGGCGCGCTCCCTGGCGACCTCGGCGGCGTGTCCGGCACGTTCCCTGGTCAGTTCGGCCGCGTGGCCCGCGCGCTCCTTGGTGACCTCGGCGGCGTGTCCCGCACGCTCCTTGGCCACCTCGGCCGCGTGGCCCGCGCGTATCTTCGCCGTCTCTGCGGCGTGCCCCGCACGGTCCTTGGCGCGGGCCTTGGCACGGTCCTTGGCGCGGCCGGCCCGGCTCCTCATGTCGACCTTGGCCGCCAGCGCGCCCACGGTCGCGCCCAGCTCGCGCCGGGTCTCCTCGATCTCGCGGCGCAGCTCGTCCTCCGTGGTCGGGCCGCCGGAGCGCCGCCCGCGCGCGCCGTCCCCGCGCGCCGCGCCCTGGGTACTCATGCGGGAGGACGTACGCCGCTCCCCGCCGCCGCGTGAACCTTGCAGCGACGCCTCCTCGGTGCCGTGGCTCATGTCGGCCTCGGCGCGTTCGTCACGTATGGGGGTCTCGGGGATGAACGTCTCGTGCCCCTCGCGCTTCAGCTCGGCCTCGTGCGCGTTCTCCGCCGCGCCAGGACGCGTCTGGGGGACGTTCATGGACTCGCGGTCCGTCGGCGTGCCCACGGTCGCTCTGCGGGCGCCGACGTCACCGGCGTGCTGTCCGCTGTATCCGGGGTCGGTCTCGCTCATCGCCGTGCACTCTCCTTGACCATGTCGATGTCGGCCCTGACGCTCGCGATGGTCTCCTCGGGGACGGGCGGCTTGGCCCGTTTGACCTCGGTCCTGCCCGCGTACGCGAGCACCGCCGCGACGAGGAACAGCACGACCGCCACGATGGCGGCGGCCGCCCAGCCCGGCAGCACCAGGGCGAGCAGCATGATGACGGCGGCCACAAGGGCGGCAGCGCCGAAGAACGCGACGAGACCCGCCGCGCCGAACATGCCGGCGCCGAGACCCGCGCGCTTGCCCTTGGCGGTCAGCTCCATCCTGGCCAGGCGGAGCTCATCCCTCACGAGCCTGGAGACCTGCTCGGAGAGGTCGGTGACCAGCTTGTGGGTGTCGTTCACGACGTTCGCCTCCTCCGCTGAGGAAGGCGACTACCCACACATATGGCCTTCTATCGCACCCGTGGGCGGGGCCGCCGCGCTACCGCCTGGTCGCGGCCCTGAACAGGAAGCCCACCACGGACACCACCGGGTCCTTGCCCGGCTTGTCGCTCTTGCACCAGTTGTCGGGCTGCTGCGGCTTGCTCCACGGGGAGGGCAGCTCGCACGAGGGAGCCTGCGGCTTGGGCCGCTCACACCACGATCCGGGAGTGTTCATACCTTCAGCCTACTCTTCAGGATGGCCGGTGTTCGGGAAAAAACGTCCGCAAATGAGGTGGGTGAGCGGGCGACCCGCCGGTACGGATCCGCCCGCCCGGCCCGCTCCTCGGCCGGTCTCGCCGCGGCCTGGCCCGATGTACGCCGGAGTGGCGGTAGCCTGCCGACGTGCTGGTACACGGGGTCTGGGCGGACGACGGTCTCGCGTTCTGGGCGGAGACCATCGGCCTGCCCGCCGCCCCGCCGTCCCGCACGACCCCCCGCACCCACCCCCACGCCGCACCGGCCTCCGCCCTCACCGCCTTCCTCCGAGCGGCGGGCTCCTCCCCTGAGACGGAGCCGCGGGTGCTGACGTTGCTGCTGCCGGGGTCGGCCAAGGAGCCGCTGCCGTCGCCGGAGACCGGGCGGCTGGCGGAGGTGGCGCGGCCCAGGCTGCGTCCGTGGCGGGTGCCCGCCGTCGTCCCCTCGGCCGGCGACGCGCTGCGGGTGCTGGAGGGGCATGCGGAGACGGCCACCCTGCGCCACTGGGCCGCCGTCGCCGCCTTCGCCCGCGACCTCGTACGCCGGGGCCGCGTCATCCCGCAACTGGTCATGTCGCGGGCCGTGTGGCGGCCCGTGGTGACCGGGGCCGACGCCGCGTACTTCCGTGAGCTGGCGCTGGCCATGCCGCCTGCCTGCCGTACCGGCGAGGTCGAGCGGGCGTCGGCGGAGGTGCAGGCCGAGGCGCTGGAGGCGGTCACGGACGCGATCGTCCGCGAGACGCTCACCGCTCCCCTGCTCATCGAGGAGGCCGCGAGCCCCGCGGAGCGGTGGCTGGCCGCGCTGACCGGGCCCGACCCGGCCTGTCCCGATGTGCCCGAGCTGCGGGCCGAGCTGGAACGGTGGCACGCGGCGGTGACGGCGGCCGAGGACGCCACCCGCGTGTGCTTCCGGCTCATCGAGCCCGCCGAGCCCGTTGAGGCCGCCGCGCTCGTCGAGCCCGCCGAGGCCGCCGAGGCGGCTGAGGCCGGGTGGCGGGTCGAGCTGGCGTTGCAGGCGGTGGACGATCCGAGCCTCTACGTGCCCGCCGCCACCGTGTGGAGCGGGGTGACGGGGCTGCCCGGCAGGCCGGAGCGGGACCTGCTGGCGGGGCTGGGGCGGGCGGTGCGGCTCTACCCGGAGCTGGAGCGGGCGCTGCGGGTGCCGGAGCCGGACGAGCTGGCGCTGGACACGGCGGGCGCGTTCGGGTTCCTGCGGCAGGCGGCGCCGCTGCTGCAGGCGGCCGGGTTCGGGGTGCAGCTGCCGCGCTGGGCGGGCCGCACCCGGCTGGGGCTGAAGCTGACGACGCGGACGAAGAAGCAGTCGGCGGCGGCGAGCCAGGGGTTCGGGATGGCCGACCTGGTGACCTTCCGGGTGGACCTCGCGGTCGGCGGCGAGACGATCAGCGAGGCGGAGCTGGCCGAGCTGGCCAGGCTCAAGGTGCCGCTGGTCCGGGTGCGCGGCCAGTGGGTGGAGCTGGACGACCGGCAGCTCAAGGCGGCGCTGCGGGCGGTGGAGGGCGGCCGTACGGGAGAGGCGAGCGCCGCCGACATCCTGCGGCACGTCGTGCAGGGGGACGAGGAGGAGCTGCCGCTGCTGGAGGTGGACGCCGACGGGGTGCTCGGCGACCTGCTGTCGGGGCAGGCGGAGCGGCGGCTGGCCCCGCTGGCCACCCCGGCCGGCCTGGACGCGACGCTGCGGCCGTACCAGGAGCGGGGGCTCGCCTGGCTGAGCTTCCTGTCGGAGCTGGGCCTCGGCGGGGTGCTGGCCGACGACATGGGCCTGGGCAAGACCATCACCACGCTGGCCCTGCTCGTCCACGAACGCGCCGCCGGGACCGAGATGGAGCCGACGCTGCTGGTCTGCCCGATGTCGCTGATCGGGAACTGGCAGCGGGAGGCGGCCAGGTTCGCGCCCGCCCTGCGCGTGTACGTGCACCACGGCAGCGGCCGCGACGCCGCCGAGATCGCGGACGCGGACCTGGTGATCACCACGTACGGCACCGCCCACCGCGACCTGGAGACGCTCAGAAAGCACGCCTGGCGGCGGGTGGTGTGCGACGAGGCGCAGGCGATCAAGAACAGCGGCACCCTTCAGGCCAGGGCCGTACGCTCGATCCCGACCGGCACGAGGCTCGCGCTGACCGGCACGCCGGTGGAGAACCACCTGGCCGAGCTCTGGTCGATCATGGAGTTCGCGAACCCGGGCCTGCTGGGCCCGCGGGCCAGGTTCAGGACGCGCTTCCAGGAGCCGATCGAGGCCCGCCAGGACGAGCAGGCGACGCGGGCGCTCAGGAGGGCGACGGGCCCGTTCATCCTGCGCCGGCTCAAGACCGACACCTCGATCATCTCCGACCTGCCGGAGAAGCTGGAGGTCAAGGAGTGGTGCTCGCTCACCACCGAGCAGGCCACGCTCTACCGGGCGGTGGTGGACGACATGCTGGGCAGGATCGACGACAGCGAGGGCATCGAGCGGCGCGGCCTGGTGCTGTCTGCGATGGCGAAGCTGAAGCAGGTCTGCAATCACCCGGCGCACCTGCTCAAGGACGGCTCCCGCCTCGCCGGCCGATCCGGAAAACTCACCCGATTGGAGCAGTTGTCCGAAGAAATCCTGGCGGAGGGTGAAAAAGCGCTGCTCTTCACTCAATACGCGGAGTTCGGCACCATGCTGCAGCCGTACCTCGCCCAGCGCCTCGACCACCCGGTGCTGTTCCTGCACGGCGGCCTGCCCAAGAAGACGCGCGACCGCCTGGTCGACCGTTTCCAGAACGACCCTGAGCCCGCGCTGTTCGTGCTGTCGCTCAAGGCCGCCGGCGTCGGCCTCAATCTGACGGCCGCCAACCACGTCGTCCACGTGGACCGCTGGTGGAACCCGGCCGTCGAGGACCAGGCGACCGACCGCGCGTTCCGCATCGGCCAGCGCAAGAACGTGCAGGTCCGCAAGCTCATCTGCGCGGGCACCCTGGAGGAGCGGGTGGACGAGATGATCGAGCGCAAGAAGGCGCTGGCGGAGCGGGTGGTCGGCACCGGCGAGGACTGGCTGACCGACCTGTCCACGCAGGAGCTGCGCGAGGTGTTCAGGCTGAGCGCCGAGGGGGTGGACTGATCGTGGCCGAACGCCCCGGCTGGTACGACAGCGCCGGCCCGATCGAGGTCGAGGGCGGCATCAGGGCGCGCTCGAAGCGCGGCAGCATCGGCTCCGCCTGGTGGTCGCGGCGCTTCATCGACATCCTGGAGCGCGTCTGCGACAAGGGCCGCCTCTCGCGCGGCCGGGCCTACGCCCGCAAGGGCCAGGTGGTCTCGATCGACCTCGAAGCGGGCGAGGTGCGGGCGTCGGTGCAGGGCTCGCGGCCGAAGCCGTACCGGGTGACGATCAGGATCGAGGCGTACGACGAGGCGCGCTGGAGCGCCATCGAGGAGGGCATCGCCGCGCAGGCCGTGCACCGGGCGCGGCTGCTGGCCGGCGAGATGCCGCCGGAGATCGAGGAGCTGTTCGCCGCGATGGGCGTCGACCTCTTCCCGCGCGACCTCGACATGGACTGCTCGTGCCCCGACTGGGGTTTCCCGTGCAAGCACCTGTCGGCGGTGCTCTATCTGCTGGCGGAGTCGTTCGACGACGACCCGTTCCTGGTGCTGGCCTGGCGGGGCAGGACGCGCGAGCAGCTGCTCGGCTCGCTGGCGGAGGAGCCGGCGGCGGGCGCGCCCGCCGTGGAGGACGTGCCGTTCGCCGACCGGCTGGCCGACTTCTACGCCCCTGGCGCCTCGGCGCACCGCCCGGAGCGCCGCCCGGTGACCGTGGCGCCGGGCCTGCTGCCCCGCGTCTTCCCGCCGCCCGGCGAGGTGGCGGCCCCGCTCATCGAGGCGTACCGGCGGCTGGAGACATCGTGACTTAGCGCGATCTCTCGTTTACCGTGGGTGTACGGAAGTCGCGACGAAAGGGCGGAGACATGGGATTCTCCTGGGCGTGAGCCGCTGACTCAGCGGTCCTCGAAGTCGGCGGGCACCATCACGCGCACCCCGTTAGGGACCACGCGGAGCCTGATCGGGGTGCGCAGCCGCACCTCTCCGTCGACGTCGGCGGCCATCGGCGGGTCGGTCTCCAGCAGCATCTCCCTGCCCATCACGAACGGCCCGCCCGCGAGGCTGCGCCACCGCCCGGTGGTCGCCCTGATGAGCGTCTCGCCGAGCAGCCGCAGCTTCTTGCCCGAGCCGAGCTGATAGGCCACCAGCATGCCGTTGTCGATGCTGATGTCCTTGGCCACCTGCCAGCCGCCGTGGAAGCGGCCGTTGGCGATGTTGAGCTGATGGGTGAGCAGCTCGTGGCGCTCGCCCTCGACCGTGATGTACGCCCGGAACGGCCGGTGCCCCGGCAGGATCGTCAGCGCGGTGAGGGGGTAGGCGGGCCGGCCCACGATGCGCTTGAGCCACGGCTTGACCTTGCCGGCCACCTCGACCGACACCCCGAAGCTGGCCAGGTTGGCGAACGGCCGGTCGTCGGCCAGGCCGAGGTCGATGTCGGCCACCTTGCCGGTGTCGAACACCTTGATCGCGCCGGCCAGGTCGAGCGGCAGGCCGAGGCTGCGCGCGAAGTTGTTGGTGGTGCCGAGCGGCAGCACGCCGAGCGCGACGTCGCGGTGGGCGACATGGCGGACGGCGGAGGAGAGAGTGCCGTCGCCGCCGCCGACGATGAGCAGGTCGGGGTCGGTGGCGAGGGCGGTGTCGAGCAGATCGCGCAGCCGCTTGGGGTTGTAGACCGACAGCTCCGCCAGCGGCTCGAACCCGAGGTTGTGGATCTGCTCGATCACCTCGAAGTAGTGGCGTCGGCCACGGCGCGAGCGAGTGTTGACCACCACCGCCACCCGGCGATCTCTGCGGATCGCCGCGGTGTGCTCATCTTTGGTGCGCAATTCGGCCATGGTCATCAATGGTAGGGGGCCGCCGGACGCCCGGCGGCCCCCTGTGGATCACTTCTTCGGCGGGACCACGTGGACGATCGCGCCGAGGTTGCCGGGCAGCGGGCTGACCAGCTTGAACTGCACGCCGAGGGCCTTGCCCTCGTCACCGGGGTCGCCGGTGCCGAGCACCGAGCCGGCGGCCACCTGGCCGTACAGCTCGGTGGCCGGGGTGCCGTCCTGGTGGACGACGCGCGTGGTGTAGGCCTGGTCGCCCTTCGACGGCACGACCACCGAGGCGTCGAAGTCGCGGTAGTACAGGCCGCCGTCGATCACCTCGATGCCCGGGTACCAGGTCTTGGCGTCGGTGAAGGACTTGACCGGCTTCTGCGCGGGGAAGTCCGTGCAGTAGGAGCTGGCCGGCTCGTCCGGCGCCTCCACGCACTCCTTGAACGGGTACGTCTTGACGAACCCGAACGCGGCGTTGGAGGTCTGGACGCGGCCCTGGAGGTTCTTGTTCAGGGTCGGGTCCAGCTCGGCGGCGCGGCCGGTGCGGCGCAGCGGCTCGTAGTGGGAGTCCACGACGAGCAGGCTGCCCTTGGGCCCGACGCTCGGCGTCTGCTGCAGGGTGCTGCCGATGTTGTTGTTGATGAACGTCGAGTCGCGGTACCAGACCAGCAGGCCGGGCGCGTTGTACTTCACCTTCTGCACCTTCCACGCCCCGTCGCGGAGGTAGTCGGTGTCGTAGGTGTAGGCCAGGCCCTTGTCGAAGCCGTCGAAGTTGCGCCACTCGGCGAGGTAGAAGCGGGAGATCTCGCGCTCGCCGTTGTTGCGGGTCCAGCCCTGGCCGCTGGTGTTGGTGAAGGTGCCGCCCACGGCGATCCAGCCGGTGTCGCTCTCCACGTCGTCGCTCCAGACGGCGGTGCCGCCGTTGGTGAGCTCGAAGTCGTCGACGTGCCAGCCGCGCTCCTGGTAGGCGGCGTCGGAGTTGAACGTCAGCCGGAACTTGATCGTCTGGCCGGCGTACGGCGTCAGGTCCACGTAGTCGTGCCGCCAGGCGCCGCCCGTGCCGCCGGTGATGCCGTACTTCTTGTTGCCGAAGGTGACGAGGTTCTTGTTGGGGTCGGGGTAGTCGTCAGGCGTGGTGACCTCGTTGCCCGCCTCGTCGAACATCTTCTGCTGGGTCCACGTCTCGCCGCCGTCGGTCGAGACCTCCACGAAGCCGAAGTCCCAGTCGGACTCGATCTCGTAGTTGTTCCACATCCACATCTTGAGGTCGCCGCCGGCGGGAACGGGCAGGTCGCGGGTCAGCGTGAGGTTGGCCCAGTCCTGGTCGAGGCCGCTCCACCAGGCGTTCGAGCCGCTGTGCGGGTCGATCATCTTCAGCGGGGTGGACTTCAGGTTGACCCGGACGCCGTCCTGGGTGAGCTTGGGCGTGCGCGAGGACTGCCCGACGGTGACGATCTTGGCCTTGTCGCCCGGGTCGAACACCTTCGGGTTGGCCCAGCCGAGCACCCACTTGTCCCACAGGCCCATGTGGCTGGGCATCGACTGGAAGATGGGGCCGGAGTGGGAGCCGCTGGACATCAGGTCCCAGAAGTCCACGGCGGAGCTGGCCTGGCCCGAGGTGTCGTACAGGTCGGGCAGGCCGAGGTCGTGGCCGTACTCGTGGGCGAAGACGCCGACGCCGGAGTCCTCGGGCTGCACGATGTAGTTGGAGATCTTCTTGTCGGTGCCCGGGATCTTGTAGCCGCCGGCGACCGCGCTGGAGTGGGCCCAGATCGCGTACGTGCCCTCGGCGCCGCCGTCGGAGGACTTGTCCTTGCCGGCGTGCACGAGCACCAGGTGGTCGATGACGCCGTCGGGCTCGGCGAAGTCGCCGTCGCCGTCGGCGTCGGAGACGTCCTCGACGTCGTAGTCGGCCCACGGGAAGTCGGGCTGCGCCTTGGCCAGCGCCTCGATGGTGTCGATGGGCAGCTGCTGGGCGCCGCGCGCGTTGTCGGGGTGGCCGGACATGTCCTGGGGCGCGCCGCCGCAGGCCGCGGCGCCGTACCAGGCCTCGGAGTGCGGCACCTTGATCCAGCCGACCGCGGAGCCGGTGACGGAGTAGGCGCCCTTCGACATCTCCTCGTACATCTTCTTCATCGTGAAGCCGGAGATGTCGATGCCGCGCTTGCCGTCGCGGGGGTCCTTCAGGTCCGTACGCACGCGCTGCGTGATGCCCTTGTCGGTGTAGAGCATCTTGTTGAAGTGGTCGGTGCTGAAGTCCTTGACCCAGAAGGAGTTGTTGTCCTTGTACGGCAGCGTCGCCGGGTCCGGGATGTTGTTGTGCAGCGGGCCGTTGAGCAGGGTGCCGGCCGGCTCGACCACGCAGTCGTCGGGGGCGCTGTTCACCGTGCGCAGGCGGTTGAAGCCGGAGAAGTCGTCGTTGGCCTGGTCGTCGAACTCGACGAGGACGGTCAGGAGCTTGGCCGTGCGGGCCTGCTTCGACTTCTTGAAGATCCATTCAGCCGGGTTGCGCCCGGTCCTGATGGCCTCGTTCTCACGGGCGGCGAGCACGCGGCCCGCCGCCGGGTTGCCGCTGCTGAACTTGCGGTCGTACTTCTGCGCGGGGGTGAGCGAGCGGGCCTGCGCGCCGGTGAGGGACGGCTCCTTGACGTCCTTCTCGACCTGCGGCGGGGCGTAGTTGATGTAGAAGTCCGCGGCCGTGGGCTCATAAGTGGCGACGGAGGTCGCCTGAGCCGCCGGGGGCACGAACAGGGCGGCGCTCAGGAGCGCGACCGCCGGGACTGTAGCTAACAGGCGCTTTGTGCTGGGCACCAGGAACCCTCTCTGCCCGGGGTCGCCGGGCGCATGGCCATGGGGTGTGCAATGCCGGACGCTAGAGCCTGGGTCAACCGATCGTAAAGTGCGTTGTTGAAACGTGATCAAAATACGACAATCACACCATCAAGGTCACAGCCACCACACCGCCCGCGACCGCGGCCCCGTAACACAGGATCGCGATGAGCACGTCGAAGCGGCCGATGCCGAGCAGCTCCTCGCTGGTGAAGCGGAGACGGTGGGCGGCGTGGAAGAGGCAGAGCACGACGACCACCACGAACGCCGCGCGTGCCGGCACGTGGCCCAGCAGCCCGCTCAGGTGCTCCGGGGCCGGCCACTCCAGCACGCCGAGCGGCATGAGCACCCCGAACAGCAGCACGAGCACCGGCAGCAGCAGCGCCGCCACCACTCCCCCGCCACTGAACAGCAGCCACAGGTACGGCTCCAGCCTGCGCCTCACCCGAACCCCCTCAGCACGAAGAACGCGACGACCGCCGAGACGACCAGCCAGAGCGAGTGGTTGCCGCCCTGGATCAGCCAGGCCGGCAGCCGGTAGCCGTCCACCCGGACGACGGTCGCCTTGGGCGCGAGGTTGAGGAACGTGACCGCGTGGAAGGCGGTCGCCACCAGGGTCACCACGTTGATCGCGATCATCCACGGGCGGGCCGCCAGCGCCGCGAACTCCGCCAGGCGCCCGCCGAGCACCGCGGCGGCCAGCATGAGCAGGAACACCACGGCCCACGCCACGAGGACGCTGGTCAGCTCGCGCAGCACGAACACCGCGCAGCCGCGGCTGCGGGTGAACCACAGCCGGTCGCGCCCGGGCCGGTGGACGGCCGGGGTGACCTCCTCACCGGCCTTCATCTCCTGCTCCAGGGCAGCACCGAGCGCAGCGCCGCCGTCAGCTTGTAACGCTGGATCGCCTCCGCCGGGTCCACGTGCTTCGGGCAGACCTTCGTGCACTCGCCGACGAACGTGCACCCCCACACCGCGTCGTCCTGGCTGAGCACGTCGAACCGGTCCCCCATGTCGCGCGAGTCGAGGTTGTAGCGCTGCGCCAGCGCGATCGCGGCCGGGCCGAGGAAGTCGGGGTCGAGCACGTAGACCGGGCAGGCCGAGTAGCACAGCAGGCAGTTGATGCACATGCTGTACTGCTTGTACGCCTCCAGCTGCTCGGGCGTCTGGGCGTACTCGGCGGTCAGCGGCGGCTCCTCGCCCTGCCTGATCAGCCACGGCCGCACCGACGACAGCTTGGCCAGGAAGCCGTCGATGTCCACCACCAGGTCCCTGATCACCGGGAAGCCCTTCAGCGGCTCGATCCTGACCGGGCCCTCGCCGTACTCGGTGAGGAACGTGCCGCAGGTCAGCCGCGGCTCGCCGTTCACCGTCATGCCGCACGAGCCGCACACCCCCATGCGGCACGACCACCGGTAGGACAGGCTGCCGTCGAGCCGGTCCTTGATGTGGTTGAGCCCGTCGAGCACCGCCCACCCGGGCAGCACCGGCACGTCGTAGCCCTGCATGACGGGCGCGTCGTCCTCGCCGGGCCGGAACCTGGCGACCTCCATCCTGATCGTGCGGGCACCCGCCTGCCTGTCCTCAGTCACGGCCGTACACCCTTTCTCCCGGAGGCCAGCGGGTGATCGTCACGGGCAGCAGGCCGACGGACGGCGTGCCGTCGGGCGCGCGGTGCACCAGCGAGTGCGCCAGGTACGTCGCGTCGTCCCTGGCGGTGTGGTCCGTACGCTGGTGCGCGCCGCGCGACTCCTGCCGGTTGAGCGCGCAGGCCACGACCGTCTGGGCGATCTCCAGCATGCCGCGCAGCTCCTGGAGGCTGATCAGCTCGGTGTTGAACGGGCCGCTGTCGTCCTCGACCCGCGCGTACTCGGCGCGTTCGCGCAGGTCGGCGAGCGTGTCGGCGGCCTTGGCCAGGACGTCGCCGGTCCGGTAGATGCCGGCCGCCTCCTCCAGCGTGTGCTGCATGCGCTCGCGCAGGTCGGCGATCCGCTCGCCGCCCTCGTGCCGCTCGCGCGCGCGGAGCAGCCGCCGCCGCTCGTCCTCCCCCTGGGCGCCTGCGACGGCCGGCTGCGGCTCACGGTGCTCCCTGGCGAACTCCGCCGCCGCGACGCCCGCCCGGCGGCCGAACACCAGGATCTCGGGCAGCGAGTTCGAGCCCAGCCGGTTGGCGCCGTTGATGCTCACGCACGCCGTCTCCCCCGCCGCGAACAGGCCGGCGATCGGGGTGGCGCCGTTCAGGTCGGTGTGGACGCCGCCCATCATGTAGTGCACGACCGGGCGCACCGGGATGAGGTCGGTGGCCGGGTCGAGGTTCTGGTAGCTGCGGCACAGCTCGCGGACGAACGGGATGCGGGCCTCGATCCTGCCCTCCCCGAGGTGGCGCAGGTCGAGGTGGACGACGGGACCGTGCGGGGTGTCCACGGTGCGGCCCTTGCGCTGCTCGTGCACGAACGCCTGCGAGAGCCGGTCGCGCGGGCCCAGCTCCATGCTGCGCAGCCTGGGCGTGGGTGTCGGCCTGCCGAGGTCGTAGTCCTGGAGGTAGCGGTAGCCGTCCTTGTTGAGCAGCCAGCCGCCCTCCGCCCTGGCCGCCTCGGTGATGAGGATGCCGGTGAACGGCAGGCCGGTGGGGTGGTACTGGACGAACTCCATGTCCTTGAGCGGCGCGCCCTCCCGGTAGGCCAGCGCCATGCCGTCGCCGGTCTTGATGGCGGCGTTCGTGGTGAAGGGGAAGATCCGGCCGCAGCCGCCGGTGGCGAGGATCACCGTCCTGGCGTGGACGGTCTCGATGCGGCCGGTGCGCAGCTCGACGGCCACCACGCCGTGGACGCGGCCGTCGTCCACGAGAAGCTTGGTGACGAACCACTCGTCGTACCGCAATATGTCCTGATATTTCAGGGTGGTCTGGAAGAGCGTGTGCAGCAGGTGGAAGCCGGTCTTGTCGGCGGCGTACCAGGTGCGCATCTTCTTCATGCCGCCGAACGGCCGCACCGCCACCCGCCCGTCGCGCTCCCTGCTCCACGGGCAGCCCCAGTGCTCCAGTCTGATCAGCTCGGCCGGCGCCTCGGCCACGAACGCCTCCACCGCGTCCTGGTCGCACAGCCAGTCGCCGCCGGAGACGGTGTCGTAGCAGTGCTCGTCGAGCGTGTCGTCCACGCCGATCACGGCGGCGGCCCCGCCCTCGGCGGAGACGGTGTGGCTGCGCATCGGATAGACCTTCGACACGACCGCCACCTTGAGCGCCGGGTCCGTCTCGGCGACCGCCACGGCCGCGCGCAACCCCGCGCCGCCACCTCCCACGATGAGCACGTCGATCATGGCGCTCACTTTCCCCGGTCCGGTTCGATGGGGTCCTTGACGCGCTTGCCGTCGTGGCGGACGGCCGACAGGTGGATGCTGCCGTCGTGGTAGTCGTGGCGGATCCTGCGGCAGCCGCAGTCGAAGAGCTGGTCCCTGATGACGAGGCCGTAACCGTCGTCGTCGACGAGACGTTCACCGCCCGACTTCTTCCCGCAGGGGGCCGTCTCGGGGTCGAACGGGATCTTGCTGCCGGTCATCGCCGATCTCCTTAGATGGGCGAGATGTCATGGTCAGCCAGGTGCGTCGGCGCGCGGCGGCACCTCGGGGGCGTCGTCCCCGCCGGAGATCTCGTCCGGCGCGGGGCTCTCGGCCGTTTCCTCACGCGGGTAGTGCAGGTCGAAGGCGGGCCGCTCGGAGCGGATGGGCGGCATGAACGTGAAGTTGTGCCGGGGCGGCGGGCAGCTCGTCGCCCACTCCAGGGAGTTGCCGTAGCCCCACGGGTCGTCGAGCGTGACCTTGGGCGCGCGCCTGGCGGTCTTCCAGACGTTGTAGAGGAACGGCAGCGTCGAGGCGCCGAGCAGGAAGGCCCCGACGGAGGAGATCTGGTTGAGCGTGGTGAAGCCGTCGCCCACGCCGTAGTCGGCGTAGCGCCTCGGCATGCCGAGCTGCCCGATCACGTGCTGGATGAGGAAGGTGGTGTGGAAGCCGATGAACAGCGTCCAGAAGTGCACCTTGCCGAGCCGGTCGTCCAGCATCCTGCCGGTCATCTTGGGCCACCAGAAGTAGAAGCCGGAGAACATGGCGAACACGACGGTGCCGAAGACGACGTAGTGGAAGTGGGCGACGACGAAATAGGTGTCGGTGATGTGGAAGTCGAGCGGCGGCGAGGCCAGGATGATGCCGGTCAGCCCGCCGAGCAGGAACGTCACGAGGAAGCCCACGGCGAACAGCATCGGCGACTCGAACGTCAGGTGGCCCCGCCACATCGTGCCGATCCAGTTGAAGAACTTCACCCCGGTCGGCACGGCGATGAGGAACGTCATGAACGAGAAGAAGGGCAGCAGCACCTGCCCCGTGGGGAACATGTGGTGCGCCCACACGGTCATCGACAGCCCGGCGATCGCGATGGTGGCGCCGACCAGCCCCATGTAGCCGAAGATCGGCTTGCGGCTGAAGACCGGGATGACCTCGGTGATGATGCCGAAGAACGGCAGCGCGATGATGTAGACCTCGGGGTGGCCGAAGAACCAGAACAGGTGCTGCCACAGCAGCGGCCCGCCGTTGCCGGCGACGAACACCTGCGTGCCGAGCTTGCGGTCCGACTCCAGCACCAGCAGCGCGGCGGCCAGCACCGGGAACGCCATCAGCACGAGCATGCTGGTCAGCAGGACGTTCCAGGTGAACAGCGGCATGCGGAACATGGTCATGCCGGGCGCGCGCATGCCGATGATCGTGGTGATGAAGTTGACCGCGCCGAGGATCGTCCCGAGGCCGGACAGCGCGAGGCCCATGATCCACAGGTCGCCGCCGATCTGCGGCGAGAACGTCGAGGACGCCAGCGGCGTGTACGCGAACCACCCGAAGTCGGCCGCGCCCCCGGGCGTGAAGAACCCGGCCACCACCATCAGCCCGCCGAACAGGAACAGCCAGTACGCCACCGCGTTCAGCCGGGGGAAGGCCACGTCGGGGGCGCCGATCTGCAGCGGCATGACCACGTTCGCGAAGCCCGCGAACAGCGGGGTGGCGAACAGCAGCAGCATGATCGTGCCGTGGATGGTGAACAGCTGGTTGTACTGCTGCTGGTTGACGAGCTGCATGCCGGGCGCGACCAGCTCCGCCCGGATGATCATCGCCATGACGCCGGCGACCAGGAAGAAGCCGAAGGAGGTGATCAGATACAGGTAACCGATGACCTTGTGGTCGGTCGTGGACATCCACGAGACGATCACCGTCCCGGTGCGACGGCGCCGGACCTGCTCGATAGAGGTCTCCCGCACGGTCGTCACGGCTGCTCCCTCCGACGCGGAGTTGTGCCTGCCCCGATCTACCCATTGCACGCCAACGACCGCCACTCGTGAAGTCGTTCTTTGGGATTCGCCGCCGAAAGCTTTGCGGGAACGGCCGCCGGAGGTGTCCAGATGGCGGAAAGCGGGCCGGTGCTGCGGGCGCCATCTTCTATCCTGCGTAGGCGAACCGAATCGGAGGAGATGCTCGTGACCGCCCAGCGTGACTACGCCGACCTCGTCCAGCGAGGGCTCTCGCTCGACCTGACCAGGGGCAAGCCGTCGCCGCGCCAGCTCGACCTCTCCGACGACCTGCTGAAACTGCCCACGTCCTACCGTGCGGCCGACGGCACCGACGGCCGCAACTACGGCAACCTTCAGGGCCTGGCCGAGCTGCGCGAGCTGTTCGCGCCGCTGCTGCAGGTCCCGGCCGGGCAGCTGGTGGTCGGCGGCAACGCGAGCCTCGCGCTGATGCACGACACGGTCGTGCACGCGCTGCTCAGCAAGGTCCCCGGCGCCGCCCGCCGGTGGGTCGAGGAGCCGAAGGTCACGTTCCTGTGCCCGGTGCCCGGCTACGACCGGCACTTCACGATCTGCGAGCGGCTCGGCATCGAGATGGTCGCGGTGCCGATGACCGCGGAGGGCCCCGACATGGACGTCGTGGAGCAGCTGGTCTCCTCCGACGCGAGCGTCAAGGGCATGTGGTGCGTGCCGAAGTACAGCAACCCGTCCGGCGTCACCTACAGCGACGAGACCGTGCGCAGGCTGGCCGCCATGCCGGCGGCCGCACCCGACTTCCGGATCTTCTGGGACAACGCCTACGCCGTCCACCACCTCACCGACGCCCCCGACGAGCTGGCCGACATCCTCACACTGGCCGCCGAGCACGGCAACGCCGACCGCGTGTTCGTCTACGCCTCCACCTCGAAGGTGACGCTCGCCGGCTCAGGCGTGTCGTTCTTCGGCTCCTCGCCGGCCAACGTGAAGTGGTTCCTCGGCAACACCTCGAAGCAGTCGATCGGCCCCGACAAGATCAACCAGCTGCGCCACGTCGAGTTCCTGCGCGACCCGGCCGGCGTCGAGGCCCACATGCGCCGCCACGCGGAGCTGATCGGGCCCAAGTTCGAGCTGGTCGACAAGGTGCTGAGCGAGCGGCTGAGCGGCCTGGCCACCTGGACCAGCCCCAAGGGCGGCTACTTCATCAGCCTGGAGGTGCCCCACGCGGCCGAGGTCGTGGCCAAGGCCAAGGCGGCCGGCATCGCGCTCACCCCGGCGGGCGCGACGCACCCCTACGGCAAGGACCCCGACGACCGCACGATCAGGATCGCGCCCACCTTCCCCGAGCTCGACGAGCTGGAGCAGGCGATCGAGGGCCTGGCCGTGTGCGTCCGCCTGGTGGCGGAGGAGCGCGGCTAGCGCTGGCCGTTCCTGAAGCCGAAGATGTACTCGCGCGTCTCGCTCGGATGGAACGGGACGCCGACCCCCGGCTCGAAGGCGACGTTGTCGCGGGCGCAGTAAGCGAGGCTCTCCCACACGGCCAGGGCCTTCTCCCTGGCCGGGGCCTCGACGCGGTCGCGCTTGCGCGCGCCGTACGAACCGAGCACGTTCAGCAGCCCGAACCCCCAGAACAGGCCCGTCAGGCAGAACGGGGCGAGCAGCACCTCGCCCCACGCCGGGTCCTGTCCCATGGCGATGATCAGCGACATGACCAGGTGCATCAGGGCCGCGACGAGCAGCAGCACGTAGCCCTGGTTCCTGGTCCACGCGGTGTAGTGGCGGCTGGGGAACGACAGCCAGACCGCGAGCTGCGTCCGGCTCATCACGTGTTTGGACGCGCCGAGCGCCGCTGCCGTGGGCAGATCGGCGACCTCGCGCGCCCCCGGTAACCGCACCCGGCCGATCTTGTACGTGGTCCCGGCCGCGACCGCTCCGGGGACCGCGACGACCTGGTCATCCTTGGAGCACACCGGGCACTCGACGTTCATCCGGGCAGTCTGGCCTTAAGGAACGCGCTGCGCAAACCATAGGCTTCGAGATGTGAGACCGATTGATGCCTTGGTGAACGCCCTGCCCGAAGCGCGTGTCGTGACCGACCCCGATGTGATCGACTCCTATGCCCGGGATCGTACGTTTCTGGCGCCGGGCAAGCCGCTCGGCGTCGTTCTGGCCACCACGCGCGACGACGTGGTGACGACCCTGAAGTGGGCGAGCGAGCACCGGGTGCCGGTGGTCGCGCGCGGCGGGGGTACCGGCCTCGCGGGCGCGTCCGTCGCCGGTGACGGCACGATCGTCCTGTCGCTGGCCAGGATGACCGCGATCAGGGAGCTGTCGCCGGCCGACGAGATCGCGGTCGTCGAGCCCGGCGTCATCACCGCCGACCTCGACAGGGCCGCGAGGCAGCACGGGCTCATGTACGCGCCCGACCCCTCCTCGTACGAGATCTCCACGATCGGCGGCAACCTGGCCACCAACGCCGGCGGGCTGCGCTGCGTGAAGTACGGCGTCACCAGGGACTCCGCTCTCGGCCTCGAAGTGGTGCTGGCCGACGGCCGGGTGCTGAACACCGGCCGGCGCACGATGAAGGGCGTCACCGGCTACGACCTGACCGGCCTGTTCGTCGGCTCGGAAGGCACGCTCGGCGTGATCACCGCCGCCACCGTACGGCTGCGCCGCGCGCCGGCCGCGCCGCCCGCGACGTTCGCCGCCGAGTTCGGCTCGCTGCGCGAGGCGGGCGCGGCCGTCTCGGCCATCATGGCGGCGGGCTGCCAGCCGTCCCTGATGGAGCTGCTCGACCGGGCCACGCTGCAGGCCATCGACGACTGGCGCAACATCGGGCTCGAAGCGAGCACGCAGGCCATGCTCATCGGGCAATCCGACGTACCCGACGGGCAGGCGGTGGTCGAGCGCATGGAGCGGATCTGCACCGAGAACGGCGCCTCGTTCGTGGCCGTCTCCTCCAGCCCGGCCGAGGCCGAGGAGCTGGTGGGGCTGCGGCGGCTGGCGTACGGGGCCAAGGAGCGACTGGGCGCGTGCCTGGTCGAGGACGTGTGCGTGCCCAGGTCCGTCCTGCCCGACATGATCACCGCGATCGAGGAGGCGGGCGTACGGCACGGCGTGCGCATCGCGACCGTCGCGCACGCCGGCGACGGCAACCTGCACCCGGTCTTCATCTTCGAGCACGGGACGCTCGAACCGCCCGCCGAGGTGTGGGCGGCGGCGGACGAGGTGTTCAGGCGGGCGCTGGAGTTCGGCGGCACGCTCACCGGCGAGCACGGCGTGGGGCTGCTCAAACGGCGCTGGCTCGAACTGGAGTCGGGGCCGGTGGCGGCCGAGCTCCAGCAGGGGATCAAGGCCGTCTTCGACCCGCTCGGCATCCTGAATCCGGGCAAGGCGATCTGATCTTCGGTTGACCAAGCCGTGACCTTGAGGTTCGCGGCGTACACGACCTGCACAGGAACGCTGACTTTGCTCGTCAAAACCTGAAACTTCTGACACGTCCGGCAGACGCCCCAAGCGTAGCGCTGGTAGCGTTTTGCCTCATCTATTGGGTTGTTATGGGGGTCCGACGTGAATCAGTTCCAGCCGTTGGCGGCGGACGATCCGCGGCGGCTGGGGGCGTTTGACATCGTCGCCCGGCTCGGCGAGGGCGGCCAGGGTGTTGTCTATCTCGGCAAGAGCGACTCCGGGGAACAGGTCGCGGTCAAGCTGCTGCACAACGCCCTCGTGGCCGACGCCGACGCCAGGACCCGCTTCCTGCGCGAGGTCGCCGTCGCGCAGCGGGTGGCGCGGTTCTGCACCGCGCCCGTGCTGCACGCCGACCTCGACGGGAGCCGGCCGTACATCGTCAGCGAGTACGTGCCGGGGCCGTCCCTGCGCGAGCTGGTCATCAACGAGGGGCCGCGACGGGGCGCGGCGCTCGAACGGCTGGCCATCAGCACCGCCACCGCGCTGGCGGCCATCCACCGGGCCGGGATCCTGCACCGGGACTTCAAGCCCGCCAACGTGCTGATGGGGCCCGAGGGTCCCGTCGTGATCGACTTCGGCATCGCCCGCGCCCTCGACTCGCCCGGCGCCACCGCGACCGGCATGGCCATGGGCACCCCCTCGTACCTCGCGCCCGAGCAGCTCAGTGGGGCCGCCGTGTCCGAGGCGGCGGACGTGTTCGCGTGGGGCGTCACCATGGTGTTCGCCGCCACCGGCAAGCCCGCCTTCGGCGCCGACTCCATCCCCGTCGTGATGAACCGGATCCTCAACGAGGAGCCCGAGCTCGGGACGATGGACGGCATGCTGGGCGAGCTGGTCGCCGCCTGCCTGTCCAAGGACCCGTCGCTGCGGCCCACCGCCGACGAGCTGATCGTCCACCTCACCGGCCAGCCCGCCCCGAAGGCCGCCATCGAACCGGTCACGGGCTCCACCCCGACCGGCGCCCAGTCCGGCGCCCAGTCCGGCGCCCAGTCCGGCGCCCAGTCCGGTGCCACGCAGACCGGCGTCCCGCAGACCGCCGCCGACCAAGCCGCCGCCGCGGCTCAAGGTGCCGCCGGGGCTTTCGGGGCCGGCGGAGACGGCTCCGGCCAGGACCACTACCCCGGCCCCTGGACGCAGCCCACCGGCCCGTACCTCGCGGGCGGCCCCCAGGGCACGGCCCCTCCCCAGACCGGCGACTACGGCCACCTGGCCGCCACCGCCCACCTCGGCTCGGGCCTCCCCGGCCAGACCGGCCCTCAGGCCCAGCCCGGCGCTCCCGGTCAGGGCGGCGCCCCCGGCCAGCCCGGTGTTCCCGGCCAGGGCGGCGTGGCGGGCGGTCCCGGGCAGGGTGTGCCCGGTCAGGGCGGGGTTTCCCCCAACTCGCCGCACGGCGCTCCGCACCCCGGCATGCCGCAGACCACCGGCCCCCTGCCACTCGGCGGCCCCGGCAACGTGCCCGGCGGCCCGGCGCACGGCGGTATGCCCGGTCAGGCCGGTGCACCCGGTCAGGGCATCCCAGGGCAGGGCGTTCCCGGACATGGTGGGCCTGGACAGGGTGGACCGGCGCAGGGTGGACCGGCGCAGGGTCAACCTGGGCAGGGGCAGCATGGCGCGCCCCAAGGGCCGGGTGGGATGCCGTTCGGGCCGCAGGGGCCGGGCGTTCCCGGTCAGATGGGCCCGCACGCCGGCGCTCAGGGCCCGCACGGGCCCGCGCAGGGCGGGCCCGGCATTCCTCAGCAGCACGGCGCCCCCGGCGGCCCGTACCAGGGCGGCCCGGCCGGCCCTAACGGGCCCGGCGGGCACGGTCCAGCTGGGCCCGGAGCTGGCGCTCCCGGAGCTGGCGGACCCGGTGCAGGTGGGCATGGTGCCGGGGCGCATGGTGCCGGGGCGCATGGTGCCGGGGCGCATGGTGCCAGTAGACATGGTGCTGGTGCCGGTGGGCCCGGTGGGCCCGGTGGGTCTGGCGGGTCTGGGCAGGACGGTGATGGGGCGCGGGCGAAGCAGCGGCGGACTCTGACGCTGGCGTTGTCCGGTGCGGCCGCCGCGGCGCTGCTGGTGGTGGCCGGGGCGGTGGTCGTGCAGGCGAACGCCGGCAAGGAGGTCCCGGTGGTCGCCGTGGGCAAGTCCTCCAGCGACTCCGACGCCGATGGCGGGGGCTCCGGCCAGGGTGAGGCGCCCACGACGTCCGAATCGCCCACGCCGGCCCCGACGGGCTCCCCCGCGCCGGTCCCGACGCTGGACATCGAGCCGGAGAAGACGAAGAAGCCGAAGCCGACGAAGGAGCCGATCGCGCAGGTGCCGACGGTGACGACGACGGCGCCGATCCGCCCGACGCCCAGGCCGACGCGCACGACGGTCGTGAACCCGGACGACAAGCCGGCCAAGACCCCGAAGCCGACCACGACCCGCAAGAAAGAGGTCAAGCCGAGCAAGTCGCTCAAGGCGAACACGGCCAGCGCCACGTCGCTGTGCGGCGCCGGGTACACGATCATCAACTCGCACGCGCTGGCCGGCCACGCCACGGTCTACCTGCTCTACAACGCCGGCGCCGGGATGAACTGCGTGGTCACGATCTCCCGCTACGTCCACCCGAACAAGGTGAACATGAGCGCCATCCTCCAGGTCAAGGGCGGCGCCAGCGCGAACGACCCCGGCACGTTCACCGCCTACGCGGGCCCGGTGCGGCTGCCCGCCAAGAAGAAGTGCGTGATCTGGGGCGGCGCGTGGAACTCGTACGTGTGGAAGTCGGAGTGGAGCCACTGCAGCTGAGCCCGCGGGCTGTGACGGGAGGCGGGCCTGCGTTAGCGTGGGCATGATCGTCGGCTCCGTACGAGGAGGGCGCCCGTGATCATCAGCAGGCTCGACACCGGCTCGGCCGGCCACCGTGCCCGCAGTGAGGCGATGCTCGCCAAGCTGGCCGAGCTGGACGCCGAGCAGGCGAAGGCGGTGGCGGGCGGCGGCGAGCGGTACGTCACCAGGCACCGCGCCCGCGGCAAGCTGACCGCCAGGGAGCGCGTCGAGCTGCTGGTCGATCCCGACTCACCGTTCCTTGAGCTGTCGCCGCTCGCGGGGTGGGGCACCGAGTTCCCCGTGGGCGCGAGCCTGGTCGCGGGCATCGGCGTGATCGAGGGCGTCGAGTGCATGATCACGGCGAACGACCCGACCGTGCGCGGCGGGGCGTCGAACCCGTGGACGCTGCGCAAGACCCTGCGGGCCGCCGACATCGCCCTGCGCAACCGCCTGCCGTACGTGAACCTGGTCGAGAGCGGCGGCGCGGACCTGCCGACGCAGAAGGACATCTTCATCCCCGGCGGGCAGGTCTTCCGCGACCTGACGCGGTTGTCGGCGGCGGGGGTGCCGACGGTGGCGCTGGTGTTCGGCAACTCGACGGCGGGCGGCGCTTACGTGCCGGGCATGAGCGACCACGTGGTGATGGTCAGGGAGCGCGCGAAGGTGTTCCTGGGCGGGCCGCCGCTGGTGAAGATGGCGACCGGCGAGGAGTCCGACGACGAGTCGCTGGGCGGCGCGGAGATGCACGCCAGGGTGAGCGGCCTGGCCGACCATCTGGCGCAGGACGAGTACGACGCCTTACGCATCGGCCGCCGCATCGTCGCCTCGCTCGGCTGGCGCAAGCTGGGCCGCGAGCCGGACGGCGAGGTGCGCGAGCCGGCGTACCCGGCGGACGAGCTGCTCGGCATCGTGCCGGAGGACCTGAAGGTGCCGTTCGACCCGCGCGAGGTGATCGCCCGGGTGGTGGACGGCAGCGTGTTCGAGGAGTTCAAGCCGCTCTACGGCGCCTCGCTGGTCACGGGGTGGGCGAGCGTGCACGGCTACCGGGTGGGCGTGCTGGCGAACGCGCGCGGGGTGCTGTTCAGCGAGGAGTCGCAGAAGGCGACCCAGTTCATCCAGCTCGCGAACCAGACCCGCACCCCGCTGCTGTTCCTGCAGAACACGACCGGCTACATGGTCGGCAAGGACTACGAGCAGGGCGGCATCATCAAGCACGGCGCCATGATGATCAACGCGGTGTCCAACTCGACCGTGCCGCACCTGACCGTGGTCATGGGCGCCTCGTACGGGGCGGGCAACTACGGCATGTGCGGGCGCGCGTACGAGCCCCGCTTCCTGTTCAGCTGGCCGAGCGCCAGGTCGGCGGTGATGGGCCCGGCGCAGCTCGCCGGGGTGCTGTCGATCGTGGGCCGGGCGTCGGCGCTGGCGAAGGGGCAGCCGTACGACGAGGAGGCGGACGCGGCCATGCGCGCCATGGTGGAGCAGCAGATCGAGGCGGAGTCGGCGGCGTTCTTCCTGTCGGGCCGCCTGTACGACGACGGCGTGATCGACCCGCGTGACACGCGGACGGTGCTGGGCCTGTGCCTGTCGGCGATCAACAGCGCGCCGGTGCCCGAGCCGGCGGGATATGGAGTGTTCCGGCCGTGATCACCCGCCTGCTGGTCGCGAACCGGGGTGAGATCGCCCGGCGCGTGTTCCGTACCTGCCGCTCGCTCGGCGTCTCGACGGTCGCCGTCTTCTCCGACGCCGACGCGGACGCGCCGCACGTGGTCGAGGCCGACCTGGCGGTCCGCCTGCCGGGCGTGTCGGCGGCCGAGACGTACCTGGACGCCGAGCGGATCCTCGCGGCCTGCCGGGCGAGCGGGGCGGACGCGGTGCATCCCGGTTACGGGTTCCTGTCGGAGAGCGCCGCCTTCGCGCGGGCGGTGCTGGACGCAGGGCTGGTGTGGGTGGGACCGCCGCCCGAGGCGATCGCCGCCATGGGGGTCAAGATCGGGGCGAAGCGGCTGATGGCGGAGGCCGGCGTACCGGTGCTGCCCTCGCTCGACCTGGTCGCGCCCGAGGAGTACCCGCTGCTGGTCAAGGCGTCGGCGGGCGGCGGCGGGCGCGGGATGCGGATCGTGCGCGGGCCTGACGAGCTGGCCGAGGCGGTGGAGTCGGCGCGGCGCGAGTCGGCCGCGGCGTTCGGCGACGGCACGGTCTTCGCCGAGCCGCTGCTGGAGTGGGCCCGCCACGTCGAGGTGCAGGTGCTGGCCGACCGGTACGGCGGCGTGTGGACGCTGGGCGAGCGCGAGTGCAGCGTGCAGCGGCGGCACCAGAAGGTGGTCGAGGAGTGCCCGTCGCCCGGCGTCACGGACGCGACGCGGGAGCTGCTGTACGACGCCGCCGCCAGAGCCGTCCGCAAGATCGGCTACGTCGGGGCCGGGACGGTGGAGTTCCTGGTCAAGGGCGACCGGGTGGCGTTCCTGGAGATGAACACCCGGCTCCAGGTCGAGCATCCGGTGACCGAGCTGGTCTACGGCGTCGATCTGGTCCGGCTGCAGCTGGAGGTGGCCGAGGGCGCGGCGCTGCCGCCGTCGCCGCCCGAGCCGTCCGGCTGGGCGGTGGAGGCCCGCCTGTACGCCGAGGACACCTCCTTCGTGCCGCAGAGCGGCACGTTGTGGCGGTTCGAGGTGACCGGTGACGTGCGCGTGGACGCCGGGGTGGAGTCGGGGTCCGTGGTGCCGCCGCACTATGACGCGATGCTGGCCAAGGTGGTCGCGTACGGGGCGACGCGGGCGGAGGCGGTGCGGCGGCTGGCGGGGGCGTTGCGGCGGGCGAAGCTGCACGGCGTACCGACTAACCGCGATTTATTACTGGACGTCCTGAAAAATCGGGATTTTGTGGCTGGTGACACGCACACCGGGCTGCTCGACCACCCCCTTCCGTCCGCGGCGGCCACCGATGACCTGGCTCCGCTGGCCGCCGCGCTCGCGATGGCCGCCGGCAACCGGCGCCGGGCACGCGTACTCGGCGGGCTGCCGGGCGGCTGGCGCAACGTCCGCTCCCAGCCCCGCATGGTCACCTTCGAGGAGACCGGCCCCGTCACCTACGACCCGCTGCCCCCAGGCATCCGCGTGGTCAGCGCGAGCCCCGATGAGGTGGTGCTGGAACGCGACGGCGTGCGGCGTACGTACGAGGTGGCCGGGTACGAGCCGCAAGGCCCGCTCTACGTGGACCACGCCGAGGGCGCCGCGCGGCTGACCCCGCTCCCCCGCCTGCCGGAACCCGCCGAGCACACCGCCCCTGGCTCACTGCTCGCCCCCATGCCGGGTAGCGTGCTGCGGGTCGAGGTGGCGCCCGGCGACCGGGTGACCAAGGGGCAGACGGTCCTCGTCCTCGAAGCGATGAAGATGGAGCACCGGATCACCGCGCCGGCCGACGGGGTGGTGTCCGGCGTCCATGTGGAGAAGGGCCGGCAGGTCGACGCGGGCGAGGTGCTGGCGATCATCCAGGAGGGGGACTCATGACGGGCCTGGTGCACAAGGAGCTCACCGCGGGCGTAGCGACGATCACGCTCGACTCGCCGCACAACCGCAACGCGCTGTCCGTGGCGCTGCTCGGCGAGCTGTCCGAGCACCTGAAGCAGGCCCTGGACGAGCCCGCCGCCCGGGTGATCGTGCTGACCGCCACGGGGACGGTGTTCTGCTCGGGCGCCGACCTGAAGGAGCAGGGCAAACCGGGGGCGCCGGTGACGGCGTCGTTCCCCGACATCATGGAGCTGATCTGGGAGAGCCCCAAGCCGGTGGTCTGCCGCCTCAACGGCACCGCGAGGGCGGGCGGGCTCGGCCTGGTGGCCGCGTGCGACTTCGCGATCGCGCCGCTGACGGCGTCGTTCGCGTTCACCGAGGTACGTCTCGGGGTCGCGCCCGCCATGATCGCCGTGCCGGTCCTCAGGAGGCTGTCGGCCAGGGCGGCGGCCGAATACTTCCTGACCGGCGAGGTCTTCGACGCGGCGCGGGCCGTGGAGATCGGGCTGCTGTCGCGGGCCGTCCCCGAGGACGAGCTGGACGCCACCGTCGCCCGCTACACCGAGATGCTGGCCAAGGGCGGCCCCGAGGCGCTCGCCATCACGAAGCGGCTGGTCAGGGAGGTGCCCGCGATGTCGTTCCACGACGGGCTGCGGGCCATGGCCGAGCTGTCGGCCGAGCGCTTCACCTCCGAGGAGGGCCAGGAGGGCATCGCCGCGTTCAAGGCCAAGCGCCCGCCGGCATGGACGGTGTGAGCCCCGTGGTGCTGCGCGTCGCCAACTGCAGCGGCTTCTACGGCGACCGGCTCTCCGCCGCCCGCGAGATGGTGACGGGCGGGCCGATCGACGTGCTGACCGGCGACTGGCTGGCCGAGCTGACCATGTTCATCCTGGCCGGCAACCGGCTCAAGGGCCGTCCAGGGTACGCGCCCACGTTCCTGCGCCAGCTCGAAGACGTCCTGGGCCCCTGTCTCGACCGCGGCATCAAGATCGTGACGAACGCGGGCGGTCTCGACCCCGCGGGGTGCGCCGAGGCCGTCCACGAGCTGGCCGACCGGCTCGGGCTCAGCCCCTCCATCGCGTACGTCACCGGCGACGACCTCACCGGCCTGCCCCTCGACCTCGTCAACGCCGACACGGGCGAGCGCCTCGACGCCACCCCGCTCACCGCCAACGCCTACCTGGGCGGCCGGCCCATCGCCGCCGCCCTCACGGCCGGCGCTGACGTCGTGGTGACCGGGCGCGTCACCGACGCGGCGCTGGTGACGGGGCCCGGCATCTGGCGGTACGGCTGGGCGCCTGGCGACCTCGACGCGCTGGCCGGGTCGGTGGTGGCCGGGCACGTCATCGAGTGCGGCTGCCAGGCGACCGGCGGCAACTACGCGTTCTTCCAGGACGTTCCCGACCTCGGCCACTGCGGCTTCCCGCTCGCCGAGTTGCACGCCGACGGCTCCTCCGTCATCACCAAGCATCCCGGCACGGGCGGCCTGGTCTCCGTCGGCACCGTCACCGCGCAGCTCGTGTACGAACTCGGCGGCCCCCGCTACCCCGGGCCCGACGTGATCGCCCGCTTCGACACCATCACGCTCACCGACGACGGCCCCGACCGGGTCCGCGTCTCCGGCGTCCGCGGCGAGCCACCACCTGACACCCTCAAGGCGTCGGTCAACCACCTGGGCGGCTACCGCAACACGATGACGCTCGTCCTGACCGGCCTCGACCTGCCGGCCAAGGCCAGGGTGGCCGAGGAGGCCCTGTGGGCCCGGATCCCCCGCGACCGCTTCGACGACGTCTCCGTCACCCTCACCGGCTTGGGCCCGCCTTCGGAGGCCGGGACGGCACTTCTGCGGATCACCGTCATGTCCGACGACCGCCGCACGGCGGGCCGCGCCTTCTCATCGGCCGTCGTCGAGACCGGGCTCGCCAGCTACCCCGGCTTCCACGCCCTCACCCCGCCCGGGGACGCCTCCCCGTACGGCGTGCACTGGCCGGTGCTCGTCCCGGCCGCCCAGGTCCGCCCCCGCGTCTTCGTGGACGGCACCGAGCTCCCCTTCGAGCAGCCACCACCGCCCACCGAGGCGCCGATCATCCAGGAAGCCTCCACGACCCGGCCGGCTCCCGGGGGGAAGGGCGTGCGGATCCCGCTGGGCCGCATCGCCGGGGCCCGATCGGGCGACAAGGGCGGGAACGCGAACCTGGGCGTCTGGACCGACACCCGGCCCCGTTACGACTGGCTGGCCGCGTACCTCACCGTGGAGACCCTGAAGGACCTTCTCCCGGCCCTGCGCCCGTACCGCGTGGACCGGCACGACCTGCCCAACCTCAAGGCCGTCAACTTCGTGATCCACGGCCTCCTCGGCCGGGGCGTGGCGGCGAGCACCCGCCTGGACCCGCAGGCCAAGGCGCTGGGCGAGGAGCTACGAGCCCGCCCGGTGGAGATCCCGGCCGGCCTTCACCCCTGAGCGGTCCAGCCCAGCAGGGCCGCGCCGAGCAGGCCGGCCAGCGGGCCGAGACGCGAGGTCCGTACGTCGGGGGCGGGGCGGAAGGCGAGCCGGGCGGCCAGCCGCGCGCGCAGGGGCACCACGAGCGCGTCCCCCGCCTGCGACACGCCGCCCCCGATGACGACGGCCGCGGGATCGAGCACCAGCGTGTACGTCGCCAGCGCCAGCGCGAGCGCCTCCACCGCCTCCGCCCACACCGCCGTGGCCCGCGCGTCGCCCTGCGCGGCCAGCCGGACGACGTCCTCGGCGCCGGGAACCCCGCACCGCGCCGCCACGGCCGACCCTGACGCGTACGCCGCCAGGCACCCCGACTGCCCGCACCCGCACGCGAGCCCGTCGGGCCACACGGGGACGTGCCCGATCTGCCCGGCCCAGCCGCCCGCGCCGCCGTAGAGCGCGCCCGACGGCACCACGGCTCCCGCGATGCCGGTGCCGATCGGCAGGTAGAGCACGTGTGCTTCGCCGCCCCCGTACGCCAGCTCGGCCTCACCCGCCGACCGCACGTCGTGGCCGAGCGCGACGGGCAGGTCCACGTCGGCGAACGCGGCGGCGGGCACGTCACGCCAGCCGAAGGCGGCGGAGAAGACGGCATGCGTGGGGCTGACGAGCCCCGGCACGGCCAGCCCCACCGCCACCGGCCGCGCCCCTTCCACAACCGGTGAAGGTGTTCCTGAGCCGTCCCAGGGCCGGCTGAGGTCGGCGGCGAAGCGGGAGATCGCCGCGATCACGCGCTCCGGCCCCTCGGCGCGCGGCGTGGGCCGGCGTTCGAGGTGGAGGATCGTCCCGTCGCGGGCGACGAGCCCGCCCTTCATGGTGGTGCCGCCGACGTCGATCGCGGCCACGTACGTCACCCGCGGCATCCTTTCACGACCCGATGGTTGACCGGCCCGGAGCCGCTCTCATAAGGTCGGGCACCAGAATATCGTTCTGTCGAGGGGCGGCCCATGACCTCCACCCACATCGACGTCGGCACGATCGACTTCGACGCGCTCGGCGCGTGGATGGACACCCAGGGCCTGCCCGGCGGCCCCATCACCGGCCCCGCGCCGGTGATCGGCGGCACGCAGAACGTCATGGTCCGCTTCGAGCGCGGCGGCCGCCCGTACATTTTGCGCCGCCCGCCCGTCCACGCCCGCAGCAAGAGCAACGAGGTGCTGCGCCGCGAGGCGCGCGTGCTGGCGGCCCTGCGCGGCACGCAGGTCCCCGCGCCCCGGCTGGTGGCCGCGCAGACGCTGCGCGAGCCGGTGTTCTACCTCATGGAGCCGGTGGACGGGTTCAACCCCTCGACGGGACTGCCGGAGCCGCACGCCTCCGACCCGGCGATCAGGCACCGCATGGGCCTGGAGGCCGCCGCGGCGCTGGCCGAGCTGGGACGGGTCGATCCCGGCGTGCTGCCGGGGTTCGGGCGGCCCGAGGGCTTCCTGGAGCGGCAGGTGCCGCGCTGGCTGAAGGAGCTCGACTCGTACGGGGAGCTCGACGGCTATCCGGGCCCCCACATCCCCGGCCTGCGCGAGACCGCCGGCTGGCTGACCCGGCACCTGCCCCGCGCGTTCACGCCGGGCATCATGCACGGCGACTACCACTTCGCGAACCTGATGTTCGCCTGCGACGGCCCGCGCGTGGCGGCGATCGTCGACTGGGAGATGTGCACGATCGGCGACCCGCTGCTCGACCTGGGCTGGCTGCTGGCCACCTGGCCGTCGAGCGCCGGGCACGTCCCGGGCCTGCCCGCGCCGCAGGAGATCGTCGCCTACTACGGGGAGCTGTCGGAGCGGGACATGTCGGCCGTCGAGTGGTACGCGGTCATGGCCTGCTTCAAGCTGGGCATCGTGCTCGAAGGCACCCACGCGCGGGCGTGCGCCGGCAAGGCGCCCAAGGACATCGGCGACCTGCTGCACGCGACGACGCTGAGCCTGTTCGAGCGGGCGCGGGAGTTCATGGGCGGCACGCTCTCCTGACCGGTCGAACACCCCGAAAGCCACACATAGCCACCATAAATCGCCACAAAAGGCATGTGTCCGCGCCAGCCTTATATCACGATTTCCGGAAAAACGATCACACGCTTACCCCCGGCCCGTACAATTGCGCGCAATTGCATCAATCATCGGGGAAGGAACGTCATGCGCATGCGGTTTCTCGGCTCCACCTCGGAGGCGGGCGCCTGCCCCACCCTGTACGAGACCGACCGCGGCACCATCGTCGTGCAGGGCCTGCAAGTCACCGACGCGGAGGCGCTCGCGGACCTCCGCGACGTCCTCGACGGCGAGGCAGCGGTCGAAGTGCCCCGCGAACTGCTCACCGACATCGCCCGCCGCGTCCTGCCCGATGATCGGAATGGGACGGTAACCGCTTTCCCGACCAGCGAAGGGACACCCACGGCAACCGCTTGATCACATGTGCGGGGGGCCCTGGCATGATCGGCGTGACCGGAGCTAGCCTCTTGCCGCGTGACGTCCTTTCAGCAGGCGCGCATCGATCTCGGCAGCCAGTTACGCCAATTGCGCGAGGCGGCCCATCTGTCGGGCAAGGAGCTGGCCGAGCGGTTGCGCTGGCAACCCTCCAAGGTCTCCCGCCTCGAGAACGCCCGGCAGACCGCGACCGAGGATGACGTCGTCGTGTGGGCGCAGGCGGTCAACGCCTCGCCCGACACGACCGACGAGCTCATCAGGCAGTCGATCGCGCTGCTCGAACGGCACGACGACTGGAAACAGCGCCACCGCAGCGGCCTGGCCGCGCTCCAGGAGGACATCCGCGACCTGGAGGCGCGCACGAAGCTGTTCCGCGTCTTCGAGCCCGGCATCATCGTGGGCCTGCTGCAGACCTCCGAGTACGCCAGGCACGTCTTCCGCAAGGTCAAGCGCCTCTACAGCGCCGCCGACCAGATCGACGCGGCGGTCCGGGTGCGCATGCAGCGCCAGGAGATCCTGTACGACCGCACGCGCACGTTCAGGTTCGTCGTCACGGAGGCCGCGCTGCGCTCTGCGCTGGCCCCGCCTGAAGTGATGCGCGGCCAGCTCGACCGCCTGCTCGCGGTCAGCACACTGCCGAACGTGGAGTTCGGCGTCATCCCGTTCGGCACCGAGCTGCCGTCCAGCCCGATCAACGGCTTCTGGATCTTCAACGAGGCCATGGTCGCGGTCGCCACCATGACGAAGGACCTCATCCTGCGCGACCCAGACGACATCGCCTTTTACGTACGGGCCTTCGACGATTACGTGAAGGTGGCGGAGTTCGATGAGACCGGACGGGAGGTCATCATCTCCGTTCTTCACGAATACCGGAAACAAACTCCACATTAACCGCAGCAATTGCTTGCCTCCTCCGCCAAGATCGTGCAATTCTGTCGCGAGACGTTGCGGAGGTGACGCATGATGCTTGATACCGCGCTCAGCCTTGAGCGCTTCGCCTGGCACGCGGGTCGTCACGCTGACCTGTCCGTCCAGAGCATCGCGCTGGCCTGCGACCCGGCGTACGTGTCGGTCCGCAACCGGTTCTCCGCCACCCTCGCCGAGACCGTCACCTGCTCCGACGAGGGCGCGTTCATCACCTCCTGGGGCTACCGCCTGGGCACCACCGACGACGTCGAGTCGGCCGCCGCCCGCCTCGCCTTCCTCCTCGCCGCCCTCCCCGCCTGATCACCGCACCTGACCACCGCACCTGACCACCGCGCCTGATCACTGCGCCTGATCACTGCGCCTGACCGCCGAACCTGACCGCCGTGTCCGGCCGGCCCGCGCGGGGCCGCCCGTCGCGCGCTCAGCACCCGGCCTTGTAGAGCACCTTCTGCACGTCGGGCTGGTCGACGTTCTCGGCCGTCACGATCGTCGCCTCGGTCGGGATCGACGCCGTGACCTGCTCCCCCCTCACCGCCGCCACGGCCTGCTCGACGCCCTTGGCCCCGATGTCGCCCGGCAGCTGCGCGATGAGCGCCTGCACGACGCCGTCCTTGAGCTGCTTGACCTGCGCCGGCCCCGCGTCGAAGCCGACCATCTTGACCTCGCCGAGCGTGCCGCTGCCCGCCGGACAGCGCGGAGACGGGCGCGCTCTGGGAGGCCGGCCGCACCCCGAGCCGCTCGCACGCCTCCCGCGTCCCGCGGCGCATGGCCGCGTTGTCCAGCACGCCGAGCAGCCCCAGCAGGCCGGGCCTGAGCCGTTCCCTGCCGAGGAAGAAGTTGGCGGCCGGGCTGAGGTCGGCGCAGAGCGCGAGATCCTGGTAGACGGTCTCGATGCCGGCGCTCCTGGCCTCGTCGACCGACCCGAACGCGACGGGCTCGCCGTCGATCGCGATCGTCCCGCCGTCCGGCCGCTCGACCCCGGACAGGATCTTCGCCGGCGTGGACTTGCCGGCGCCGTTGTCAACCCTGAGGGGCCGCCTTCAGGACGCGGACCGGCGTACGCGGCTCCCGGGCAGCTCCATGATCGCGATCGCGCCGCCACCGGGCGCGTTGCCCAGGCGTACCGTGCCGCCCGCCTCCTCGACGGCCTGCTTGACGATCGCGAGGCCCAGCCCCGAGCCGGGCAGGCCGCGGGCGGAGGGCGAGCGCCAGAAGCGTTCGAAGACGTGCGGCAGCTCCTCCTCCGGCAAGCCTGGCCCGTGGTCGCGGACGGTCAGCCGGCCGTCGAGCAGCCGCACCTCGATCTGGCCGCCGGGGCTGAACTTGGCCGCGTTGTCCATGAGGTTGAGCACGGCACGTTCCAGAGAGGCGGCGTTGCCCACGAGATACCAGGGCCGCAGGTCGGCGCTGACTTCGGCGCCGCGCAGCCTGGCCCGCTCGACCGCCGCCGTGACCACCTCGTGCAGGGCCAGCTCGACGTGCGGCTCGTGGTCGTTGTCGCCCCTGGCGAGCTGAAGCAGGTCGGCGACCAGCGTGGACAGCTCGGCGAACTGCGCCTTGACGTTGACCAGCAGGCGTTCCTTGGCGGCCGGGTCGAGGCTGCGGCCGGTCTGCTCGCTGCGCAGCAGCAGGTCGATGTTGGTGCGCAGGGTGGTGAGCGGCGTGCGCAGCTCGTGGCCCGCGTCGGCGACGAGCTGCTTCTGCCGCTCTCTCGACCCGGCCAGCGCGGCCGTCATGGCGTTGAACGACGACGACAGGCGGGCGATCTCGTCGTTGCCGGTGACGGGGATGCGGGTGCCGAGGTCCTCGGTCTGGGCGATGTGCTCGACCGCCTTGGTCAGCTCGCCGACCGGGCGCAGCGCGGCCCGCGAGATCACGAGCCCGGCCCAGGCCGCGCCGATGACGCCGAGCGCCGTGATGCCGCTCAGCATGAGCGCGGAGCGCCGCAGCGTGTTGCTGACCCACCACATCGGCCTGGCCTCCATCACGGCCACGCCCTTGTCGAAGTTGAGCGCCACCACCCGGACCGGCGTGCCGTCGCTGGTGTGGCCGTCGCGGTAGACCGGCTCGCACGGCTCGAACGCCTCGGAGTCCTTGTCGTAGACGGGCACGATGGGCGGCCCGATCGAGCAGGTGGTGCCGTCGGAGCGCAGCAGCGTCGCCATGCCGTCGAACATGCCCTGCGTGCCCTGCTCGGTGCAGTGGTGCTTGAGGTAGTCGCGGTCGCTGTCCTTCAGCGACTCCACGATGCTCATGTCGAGGTTACTGCGCAGCCGCTGCTGCACGATGTAGTAGGACAGGCCGGCGCACGTCGCGATGGCCACCGCCACGGCGACCGTGACGAGCAGCGTCAGCCGCGTGCGCAGGCTGCCCCGCCTGGAGAGCGCGGCCAGACGCGACCGCATCGTGCTCGTGCGACTGCTCATGGGGAGTTCCGCAGGACGTACCCCACCCCGCGCACGGTGTGGATCACTCGCGGCGCGCCGCCGGCCTCGGTCTTGCGCCGCAGGTACATGACGTAGACGTCGAGCGAGTTGGAGGTCGGCTCGAAGTCGAAGCCCCACACCTCGCTGAGTATCTGGTCGCGGGTCAGCACCTGGCGCGGGTGCGCGAGGAACAGCTCCATCAGCAGGTATTCGGTGCGGGTCAGGTCGAGCCTGCGCTCGCCGCGGGTGACCTCTCTGGTGGCCTGGTCCATGCGCAGGTCGGTGTAGGTGAGCGTGTCGCCTTCCGGGGTGCCCGTGCTGATCGCGGCCCGCCGCAGCAGCGCGCGCACCCGGGCCAGCAGCTCGTCCAGCTCGAACGGCTTGACCAGGTAGTCGTCGGCGCCCGCGTCGAGCCCGGACACCCGGTCGCCGACGGCGTCGCGGGCGGTGAGCATGAGGACGGGCACGTGGTTGCCCGACGACCGCAGCCTGCGGCACGCGGTGAGCCCGTCGAGCCGCGGCATCATCACGTCGAGCAGCACCGCGTCGTACGTCTCCGCGGCCAGCGCGTCGAGGGCCTGCTGCCCGTCGTCGGCGGTGGCGACCTTGTAGCCCTCGAACTCCAGGCTCGACTGCAGCGCCTCGCGCAACGCGGGCTCGTCGTCGACCACCAGCAGACGTGCAGGCTCACTCATACTTACCAAAGGTAAGACGTCATCATGAGAACCGGATGAACGATCTCACCTTTGTTTCCCGACGATCACCAGGCGACGGGCATCCTGGTGAGCCCGAAGATGGCCTTGCCGTACTTCAGGCCGAGCTCCTCCTCCGGCGCCGTGACGCGCAGCCCGGGCAGCCGCTCGAACAACGTGCGCAGCGCGATCTCCAGCTCGGCCCGCGCCAGGTTCTGGCCGAGGCACTGGTGCACCCCGTACCCGAAGGCCACGTGGTGGCGGGCGCCGCGCTGGACGTCGAAGTCGTCGGGCCGCTCGAACGCCCGCTCGTCCCTGTTGGCCGACGCGCCGAGCACGTACACGCCCTCGCCCTTCCTGACGAGCTGCCCGCCGATCTCCTGGTCCTCGACGGCCACCCGGTCGAAGGCCACCCAGTCGACGATCGAGTGGTAGCGCAGCAGCTCCTCGACCGCGGCCGGCCAGTTGCCGGGGTTCTCGCGCAGGGCCGCGAGCTGGTCCGGGTTGCGCAGCAGCGTGTACGCCGACAGCGGGATCATGTTCGCCGTGGTCTCGTGACCGGCGACGAGCAGCAGGAAGGCCACCCCGGTCAGCTCCTCGGCGGTCAGCTTGCCGCCGGTGGCCAGCCGGCCGAGCAGGTCGTCCTTGGGCGCGGCGACGACGTCGGTGACGAGGTCGGCGAGGTAGGACCTGATCTCGAACGTCGCCGCGCGCCTGGCCCGCTCGTCGGCCCCGGCGTCCACCATCATCCTGGTGCGGGACTGGAAGAAGTCGTGGTCGGCGTACGGGACGCCGAGCAGCCGGCAGATGACCAGCGACGGGAGCGCCAGCCCGTACGCCTCCACCAGCTCCGCCTCGTCGCCCTTGGCGATCATGTCGTCGAGCAGCCCGTCGGCCAGCCGCTGGATGCCGGGCCGCATCTCCCTGATCCGCCGGACGGTGAACTCGCTGATGAGCAGCCGGCGGAAGCGGGTGTGCTCGGGCGGGTCGTGGTCGATGAAGAACCCGACGGACATCTGCCGGGCGGCGGCGATCTCCTCGGGCGACATGTTCGCTGTGTCGAGGGCGCTCGGATGGCCTGGGGTGTCGGGGCTGGTGCTGAAGCCGGTGCCGGCGAGGACCTGCTGGGCCTCGGCGTGCCGGGTGACGAGCCACACCTCGCCGCGGGAGGTCTCGCCTCTGACGAGGGGGGCCTGGTCGCGCCAGCCCTCGTACTCCTGAGGCGGGGCGAACGGGCACGTGCGATGGACAGGGAAGCTTTCCGCCATAGTCTGCTCCGTAATAGCCGGACTCCGCATTGCTTACTTACGCGAAAGTAAACAATGTGGGGTGCGGCCGTCAACAGAAGGAGCGAGATGGCAGGGCGGCGGACGGACACACGAGAGCGGATCCAGCAGGTCGCGCTGGAGCTGTTCGCCGAGCGCGGATACGACAAGACCTCGCTGCAGGAGGTGGCGGAGCGGCTGCAGATCACCAGGCCGGCGCTCTACTACCACTTCCGTACGAAGGAGGAGATCCTCGCCGGCGTGATCGAGCGCCTGGTCGAGTCGATCGAGGAACTGGTGGCCTGGGGGCGGCGGCAGCCGGCCACCACGGAGGCGCGGCTGGAGATCCTGCGGCGGATCTCCGGGCTGCTTTCCGACCAGTGGCGGCCGCTGTTCAGGTTCGCCCAGGTCAACCAGGGCGCGATGGAGCACCACCCGAAGGGCGAACGCCTGCGCGGGTGCGTGATCTCGCTGGTGTCGCTGCTGTGCGTGCCCGGTGAGAGCGCGGAGAAGCAGTTCGAGTCCAGGCTGGCGGTGCTCGCGGTGATCCTCGGCAACCTGCCGCTCCTGTTCGGAGCGGAGACGGACCCGCAGACGGACATGAACGAGGTGGCGCTCCGCGTCGCCACCAAGCTCGTCACCGGCGAACAACCGGACGAGTAACCGCCGGCGAGCCCCACCGGCCCCCAAGCCCGACCCCCAAGCCCGACCCCCAAGCCCGGCCCCCAAGCCCGGCCGGCCCTGCCACCGGCCGGCCCTGCCACCGGCCGGCCCGATCACCCTGGCCCGGCCCTCCCGGCCGGACCGCGCCGAATGCGGCATCAGGCGGTGGGCCGGACCGTGCCGAGTGCGGCGTCAGGCGGTGAGCAGGGCCATGGCGGCGTTGTGGCCGCCGATGCCGCTCACGCCGCCGCCCCTGCGAGCGGCGGCGCCGCAGAGCAGGATGCGCTCGTGCCCGGTCTCCACGCCCCAGCCGCCGCTCTCCGCGTACGGCCAGCTCAGGTCGGTGTGGAAGATGTGGCCGCCGGGCAGGCCCGCGTCGGTCTCCAGGTCCACGGGGGTCTTGACCTCGACGCACGGAGTGTCGTCGGGGGCGGTGAGCAGGCAGTCCTCGATCGGCTCTGCGAGGACGGCGTTGATGGAGGCGAAGGTGGCATCCAACGCCATCTTCCGCGCTTTCTCCGGATTTTTCCGGAAAAGGCGGGCGGGCATGTGCAGGCCGAACAGCGTCATCGTCTCCGCCCGCCCTCGCAGGCCGGGCCCCAGGATCGACGGGTCGGTCAGCGAGTGGCAGTAGACCTCGGCGGGCGGCAGCTCCGGGATCTCGCCGCGGGCCGCCTGCTCGTACGCCCGCGCGAGCTGGTCACGTCCCTCGTTGATGTGGAACGTACCGCTGAAGGCCGCCCGCGGATCCACCGTCGCGTCCCTCAGGCGGGGCAGCCGGGTCAGCACCATGTTGACCTTGAGCTGCGCGCCCTCGGGCACCGTCGCGGGCCGTCCCATGAGCCGGTCGAGCACCGCGGGCGGCAGGTTGACCAGCACGTGCCCGCCCCGCACGGCGTGCTCGCCCGCGCCGTCCCTGAACGTCACCTCGCCCGACGGGTCGATGCCGACGATCTCCGCGCCCGTCCTGATCTCGGCGCCCGCCCGCCTGGCCGCCGCCTCCAGCGCGCCGGAGACCGCGCCCATGCCGCCGACGGGGACGTTCCACTCGCCGGTGCCGTCGCCGATCACGTGGTAGAGGAAACAGCGGTTGGCCAGCAGGTCGGTGTCGGGGTCGGCGAACGTGCCGATGAGCGCGTCGGTGAGCACGACCCCGCGTACGGTGTCGTCGGCGAACCGCTCGGCCACGCTCTCCCCGATCGGCCGCCCGAACAGGTCGCGCCACGCCTCGGGGCCGACCATCCGCTCGATCTCGGCCTGCGGGCGCAGCGGTTCCAGCAGGGTCGGCGCCAGCACCCGCGCGACCTCGGCGACCATGCCGTAGAAGCGCCGCCACGCCTCGTGGTCGGACTCGCCGCCCGTCACGTGCCGGAACGAGGCCGCCGTCCGCAGGTCGTCCTCGTTGTCCACGAGCAGCCCCGTCTCGCCCTTGGGCGTGTACGAGGCGTAGCGCCGCCGGCGCAGCTCCAGGCCGAGCCCGAGATCGCGGGCGATCTTCGAGGGCAGCAGGCTGACGAGATAGGAGTACCGCGACAGGCGCACGTCCACGCCGGGGAAGGCCCGCGCCGAGATCGCCAGGCCGCCGACGTGCTCGTGCCGCTCCAGCACCAGCACCCGCCGCCCGGCCTGCGCCAGGTACGCCGCCGCCACCAGCCCGTTGTGCCCGCCTCCGGCCACGATCACGTCATACGCGCTCATCCTCGCACCTTAAGGCCGATTCCGGCCAGAACGCCACGGGCCGCGCGGTCCTCAAGTGGACGGCCGGGCAAGGGGCCCGTACGCTGCTCTGTTCGGAACAAATCTCATCAGAGCCGCCGTTCCTCACACGCAGGGCCACCACCACTCAAGGAGCACGAGCCTCACCATGCGCAGCACCACCGACGCCGTTCCGCAGCCGTCCGACGAGGTCGCCGAGGCCCTGTCGACCGGAGCGCCGGTCGTGGCCCTGGAGTCCACGATCATCTCCCACGGGCTGCCGCAGCCGCGCAACCTGGAGGTGGCGCGCGAGCTGGAGGGCATCGTACGAGCCGAGGGCGCCGTCCCCGCCACGATCGCGGTGCTCGACGGGGTGCCCCGCATCGGGCTGAACGAGGTCGAGCTGGAGCGCATCGCCACCGAGCCGGGCCTGCGCAAGCTGGGCCAGCGCGACCTGCCGCTGGCGGCGGCGCTGAAGGCGAGCGGTGCGACCACCGTGTCGGCCACGTCGTTCCTGGCCGCCCGCGCCGGCATCCGCGTCTTCGCCACCGGCGGCCTGGGCGGCGTGCACCGCCACTGGACCGAGGACCAGGACGAGTCCGCCGACCTCGACACGCTCGCCCGCACCCGCATCACGGTCGTGTGCGCGGGCGTCAAGTCGATCCTCGACGTGCCGGCCACACTGCAGCGGCTGGAGACGCGCGGGGTGAGCGTGGCCGGGTTCCGCACCGAGACGTTCCCCGGCTTCTACCTGCACTCCTCCGGCCAGCCGATCGAGTGGCGGATCGAGACGGCCGACGAGGCGGCGGCCGTCATGCGCGGCCAGGACGCGCTCGGCGGCCCCGAGACGGCCCTGATCGTCGCCAACCCCGTCCCCAAGGAGCAGCAGCTCGATCCCGAGCTGCACGACCGGGTGCTCGCCGAGGCGCTGGCCGCCGCCGAGCGCGACGGCGTCAAGGGCCAGGCGATCACCCCGTTCCTGCTCGGCTACCTGGTCGACGGCACCAAGGGCGCGTCCCTGGAGGCCAACCTGGCCGCCGTGCGCGGCAACGCCGCGCTCGCCGCCCGCATCGCCCTGGCCTGGTCGCGATCGTGAGCGGTGACGCCCTCCTGATCATCGGCGACGTCGTCACCGACGTCGTGGCGCTGCACGGCTCGCCCGTCCTGGCGGGCGAGGACACCGCCGCCGAGATCGTGCTGCGTCCCGGCGGCTCCGGCGCCAACACCGCCGCCTGGGCCGCCTGCCTGGGAGCCGAGGTGCACCTGCTGGCCAAGCTCGGCTACGACAGCAGCGAGTGGCACGCCACCGAACTGATCAACACGGGCGTCCAGCCCCACTTCTCCGTGGACCCCGACCATCCGACCGCCGTGGTGATCGCCATGGTGGACAAGAGCGGCGAACGCTCGATGCTCACCAACCGCGGCGCCGGCGACCTGATCTCCGAGGACGACTGGGACCCGGCGCTGCTGGACGGCGTCGGCCGGCTGCATCTGTCGGGGTACGTCCTGTTCGCCGAGCCCGGCCTGCGCCTGGCCGCCCGCGCCATGGCCGACGCCGTGGCGGCGGGCATCACGGTGAGCGTGGACCCGGCCTCCACGGGGCCGCTGCGCGACTTCGGCGTCGAACGTTTCATGCAGGCGACGGCCGCCGCCGAGCTGATCCTGCCCAACCTCGACGAGGCGCTTCTGCTCACCGGGGTGACATCGGCCGAGCGTGCGGCCGTACTCTTGAGTGAGAGATATGGCACAGCGGTCGTGAAACTCGGCGCGGAGGGGGCGCTGGCCGCGCGAGACGGTGAGGTGGTGGCGACGGCCGAGGGCCGATCCGCTGAGGTCGTGGACTCGACGGGCGCAGGTGACGCCTTCGCCGCCGGGTTCATCGCCGCGACGCTGCGCGGTGCCGGGACGCGGGCGGCTCTGGAGGTGGGTTGCCGTGCCGGTGCCGCATGTGTGGCCCAGGTGGGCGGCCGTCCACGGTACGGTTTGGATCTGAACCGTCTTTACCCTATTCACACTGATTGATAGCTTGCCGCGTAGGCTGCACCATTAGCCACATGCGTTACGGGCAGCACACGCGGCTCACTGGGGAGGATAAGGTCCGCCGATGGAAGTCGAGTCATCGATCTGCCTGAGCGACCTGGTCCCTGCGCTGCGATGGAGCCGGCCCCAGCAGGTGGCCGAGGCGTTGGGCGACCCACGCCTGCCCGCCGGATGGTGGCACTCCCTGCCGCTGCCCAAGGCCCTCGGCATGACGGGGCTCGACTGGATCTGCGAACGCCTCGCGCGGCTCGCCTCCTCCCGGTGGGACCACCTCCCCCTGTCCGACCTGCTGCCCGCGCTGACGGTCCACCACATCGACCCCGCGCTGCCGGGCTGGCCCGACGCCACCCGTACGGCGATCACCGGCCTCGGCGGCTGGCAGCGGCTGCGCCGGTTGTCCCCCAGTGATCTCGGCACGCCGTCGGCCACGCCCGAGGTCGTCATCGGCTCGGTCTTCCGCGAGATCCTCGGCCGCATCCCGGCCCAGCCCGACGCGTCCGGCGCCGCCCCTGGCACCGCCGGCGTCCCGGGGGTCGCGGGCGGCCACCCCGAGGTCACCCGGCCGCTCCAACGCGGCCAGGGCGTCCCGTCGGGCGCGTTCCCGGTACCGGAGTCCGGCCCCTTCCCCGCACAGGGCGACCCGGCCGCACAACCGCTGGCAGCCCAGGCCGGCGCGGGCGGCCCCTTCGCCCAGGCCACCCCCTCAGGCCCGCTCCCCGCACCCATCGACACCACCACCGGCCGCCCCCAGACAAGCGGCCCCTTCGCCGCACAGGACGGCCAATCACCGTCCAGCGGAGCCGAGGGCTCCCCGGCAGGCGCCCCCTTCGCCGCGCAGGGCGGCCAGTCCCCGGCGGCCGGTCCCTTCGCGGGCTCCGGCACCCAGAACGGCCCCCTGCCTCAGCGTCCGGGCGGCCCTTACCCCGGCGCGCCCGCGGACGGCGACCCCCAACGCCCCGGCACCTTCCCCGAGGGCGCCCCCGGCCCGCGCCAGACGGGCTCCTTCCCGGCTGTGTCGGATGGCCCCCGTCCGACCGGCACTTTCGCCGACGCCACCCCCGGCGCCCGCCAGACCGGCTCCTTCCCAGCGGTCCCCGACTCCTCCGGCTCCCCCCAGACCGGCAGCTTCGCCGCAAACCCTGACGGCACCCCCGGCTCCCGCCAGACGGGCAGCTTCCCCGCCGCCTCCGACGGCGCACCCGGCCCGCGCCAGACGGGTAGTTTCCCGGCTACCTCCGACGGCGCCCCCGGGTCGCGGCAGACCGGCGGCTTCCCCGCTGCCCCCGACGGCACGCCCGGATCCCGCCAGACCGGCAGTTTCCCGGCCGCCTCTGACACCGCGCCCGGCTCTCGACAGGCCGGTAACGTCCCCGGTGCCTCCGACGGCCAGCCCGGCACCGGCTCCTCCCCCGCCCAGGGGGCCGACTCACGCACGAGCGGCTCCTTCCCCGTTCCGCCCGGGTCGCGTTCGACCGGTTCTTTCCCGGCGGCGTCCCAGCCGGGGTCCTTCCCCGGCGCGCCCGCCGACGGCGGCCAGCAGAGCCGCCCCGGCACCTTCCCCGAGGGCGCTCCCGGCCCTCGTCAGACGGGCTCCTTCCCAGCGGTCCCCGACGCCTCCGGCTCTCCCCAGACCGGCAGCTTCGCGGCGGCCCCTGATGACGCGCCCGGATCCCGCCAGACCGGCAACTTCCCAGCAGCCCCCGAGGGCGCACCCGGCTCCCGCCAGACGGGCAGTTTCCCGGCCGCCCCCGGCGGCGCGCCCGGATCCCGACAGACGGGGAGCTTCCCCGCCGCCTCCAACGGCGCTCCGGGCGCGCAGCAGGGCGGCGCGCCTTCCGGGCAGGGTCCCGCAGGGCCCGGCCAGAACGGCGCGCTCCCCGGTCAGGGCGGCGCGTACCCCGGCGATCAGCAGGGCGGCGCGGCCCGCCAGGGCTTCGCGGGCGAGGGCCTGCCCCAGCGCCCAGGCCAGCAGGACCGCCTCCCGCAACGCCCCACAGGCCCCCAGCCCGGCCGCCAGGACACCGGCTCCACCCCAGCCGGCGCAGGCAACGGCATGCCCGGCGCCCCCGGCAACGGGCTGCCCGGCGGCCCCGGCAGCCCGGTGACCGCCGCAGGCGCCGGCAGCGCAGGCGGAGCGAGCACGGGCGGCCCAGGAACGGGCGGCGGACCTGGCGCGGGCGGCGGCCCCGGGATGGGCACGGGCGGCCCCGGAACGGGCTCCCTCCCGGCGATCCCAGGCATGAACGCCCCCGGCTCCAGCACCAGCGCACCGGGCGCGAACACCCCTGCCTCCGGCACGAACGGCCCGGGCTCGGGTGCGAACGGCCCCGGATCCGGCGCGAACACCGCCGTGCCGGGCACGAACACGTCCGTCCCGGGGAAGGGCACGCCCGCCTACGCAGGCCCCGTCCCCACCGACCCGGACCACGCCATGGTCAGGGTCGTGGACAACCTCTTCCGCAACCTCGACAAGCTGGAGCTGGCCGTGGCCCAGCACCGGCTGTTCGCCGAGGACCCGGTGAGCCTCCGTACGCTCGCCCACAAGATGCTCGTCGAACGTGAGGCGCTCTCGCTGGCCCAGCGCACCGCCGAGGAACGCGTCCTGCAGTGGCTGCGCTCCTCCGAGTCCGCGCCGGTCACCGGGCACATGTTCCGGCTGACGGAGTGGCTGGGCGCGGCGGCCACCGAGGACCAGCTGATCGGCGCCGACCCGGCTCACCCGGTGACGGTCCCCTCGCTGCGTACGCCGCTGTGGCGGGTCCTCGTGACGCTCATGCCGGACCGCCGCCTCCAGGACGGCTGGCTGGTCGTCGGCGACATGTACGGCCTCCAGGCGCGTACGCGGCAGCTCCTCGCCTCCGCCCCGGCCGACGCGGACGTCGTCGAGCTCATGAGCGAGCTGGGCATCCGCGCCCACTCCGCCAAGGCGTGGCTCGACGCCCTGCCCCCGGAGACCAGCCGCGACGCCGCGGCCGCGGCCCCCGGCCCGGCCCAGCCGCTCCCCCGCCGCACGCCCGGCGCGAACGGCCACCACCACCGCGGCGGCCAGCCCATCCCGCCCGCAGCGAACAGCTCGATCGACCCGTCGGCCGCGCTGGCCACCCTGTCGGCGCTGTCGGGCGGCCGCTCGCCCATGCTCTCCGGCACGCTGGCCGGGACCCCGCCCACGCCTCCCCCGCCACTGCCCAGCCCGTCCTCCGACCCGCGCCGCTGGCAACGCATCGAGGTCACCCCGGAACACCTCAGGGGCGGCCCGGTGCCTGTCCCGGAGGGCTACGCCGCCCAGCTCGGCATGCGCCCCGGCACCCTCCTGTCGGTCACGGGCCCCGGCGACAACGCCATCGTCCTGGTCTGGCAGGGCCACCAGCCCGTCTTCGACTCCCTCCAGCCGGTACTGATGCGCCTGAACGCCCGCCCCGGCGACCAGGTCTACGTCACGGTGGACGGCTACCGCCTGGAAGCCCAACTGACCGGCTGACCACCATCCAGAAAGACAAACGCAAGCAGCAGAACACAAAGCCGCGCCCCACACGCCCACCCAAGGCACCCGGGCCGACCCGTCGGACAAGGACGGCAAGGGCCCAATCGGCAGCCTCTCTTGAGCGGGTCCAGCCGAAGGGGTGGAGGTGGTTGGCGGGGCGGGGCAGCGGCGCGGAGAAGGACACCCGGCCGACGCCACCACCCCGACACCGAGGCCAAACCGCCGGCGGAGCTAGTCGAAGAGGTGGAGGCGGTGGGCGGTGGCGGCGGCTTCGCCTCGGGTGGCGACGCCGAGTTTGGCCAGGATGTTGGAGACGTGCACGCTCACCGTCTTGATCGAGATGACCAGCTCCTCCGCGATCTCGCGGTTGCTGCGGCCGTTCGTCACCTCGCGCAGGACCTCCAGCTCGCGTGCGGTCAGACCCAGCGGCTGGGCGTCGGTGGCCTCGTCGGAGCCGCCGATCCTGGCGCGGCGGCCGAGTACGTCGAGTTGTTCGAGCAGCGGTGTGACGCCCAGGTCGCGGGCCAGCGTGCGGGCCCGGGCGAGCCGGGTGGCGGCCTCCTGGCGGGCGCCGCACGCGAGCGCCGCCTGACCGGCCGCCAGCAGGCACTGCGCCTCCGCGTACGGCTGCCGCAACGCCGCCCACGCCTCCACCGCCTGCTCCCAGGCCGCGAACTGCCAGGCGGCCGGCTCGACCCCCTCGCCCCAGGGCTTCTCCGGCCCGGTCAGCGCGACGAAGGTGAGCCGATGCGCCTCCTGCAGCAGGCCCTCGCACGCGAGCTCACGCCCGAGCGCCCGCAGCCGCCGCAGCATCGCCAGCGCCTGCTCCACGAGCGCCTCACCCTGAGCCACCCCGGCACCCGGCGCGCCACCCCCATCGGACCCACTCAGCGCATCATCGGTGATCGCATCGAGCAGGCGTGAGGCGGGCACCGCCATGCGGACCAGACGTCCGAAGGTGGTGACAACAGGCCAGGCGTAGCGGGGGCCGTTGATGAGGTCGTCGCCCTCCATGCCGCGCAGCGCCGCCGCCACCGCCTCCCCGAGCTGCCCGCGGCACATGAGCGCCAGCACCTCCCTGCGGAGATGCGGCAGGACGTGCTGGTCGCGGTGGGCGCCGCGGGCCAGGACGCGGCGGGTGGAGTCGAGCAGGCGGGCGGCCCGGTCGTGGTCGCCCCGCGCGAGCGCGATGTCGGTGGTGAACCCGCGCAGGCTGGCGGCGTAGGGGGCGGGCGGCGCGAGGTCGAGGGCGTGGTCGATCACCTGGAGCGCCTCGTCCCACCGCCCGAGCGAGACCAGCGGCTCGGCCAGGTTGATCGACAGGAACGCGCCTGACGTGCGGGCCAGCCCGTAGTGCAGGGACTCCTCGATGCCCTCCCTGGCCACTTTGGCGGCCTGCTCGTGCCGGCCCGCGCCTTCGAGCGCGTCGGACTCGGAGATCGCGCAGCGCATGAGCGCGCTGAAGACCTCACCGCGCGCGGCGATCTGCCGGGCCTCGGCGAATGCCTGGAGCTGCGGCTCCATGTCGGAGTAATCGGTCAGCCCCCAGGCGAGGTCGATGATGGCGTGGGCCTCGATGCCGGCATGGCCCAGGGTGTGGCCGATCTCCATGGCGGCCCTGGCCGTGGCCGCGCGCTCGGCCCGGGTGGCCGGGCCGTGGAGCATGCGGGCCAGCGACTCCAGCACCCTGCCGCGCAGGAGCGGCTGGTCGTCGGGGACGAGCTCGGCGGCCCTGCGCAGGTCGTCGATGAAGCCGGGGCGGCCGAGGTCGTAGCGGGTGTGGCTGCGCTGGCGCAGCAGCATGACGGCCCTGACCGGGTCGGCCTCGAGCCCGGGGTCGCGGGCCAGCTCGTCGAGCGCGGCGCTGGACACGGCGATGCCACGCTCGAACTCGCCGGCCAGGTGGGCGACGACGGCGGTCACCCTGAGCACGTCGAGCCAGTCGGCGCCGATGCGCTCGGCCGCGTCGGGCACCTGGTCCCACAGCTCGAGCACGCGGGAGAGCATGCGCAGCTGCTCGTCGTAGGCGGTGGACTTGCGGGCGGCGGCGGCCGCGTGCCAGGCGCTGACCAGCGCCCAGGTGGAGTCGTGGGCGGAATGCCAGTGGTGGGCCAGCTCGATCGCGCCGCGCGGTGCGGGCAGGATCGACAGGTCGTGCTCGAGGGCCTCGGCGTAGCGGGTGTGCAGGCGGGTGTGCTCGCCGGGCAGCAGGTCGTCGTGGAGCGCCTCGCGGATGAGGGCGTGGCGGAAGGCGTAGCCCTCGCCGTCGACGACCAGGACGTTGCCCGCCACGGCCGGGCGCAGCGCGCTCGACAGGGCGGCGTCGTCGAGCCCGGCGACGGCGCTGAGCAGGGCGTGCTCGATGCGCTGCCCGCCGGCGCTGGCCACCCGCAGCAGCTCCTGGGTCTCTTCCGGCAGCCGCTCGACGGCGGCGAGCAGCAGGTCGCGCAGCGACTCGGGCAGCGGCTCGCCCGCCCCCGACTCGGTGAGCAGCGCCTCGACGAACAGCGGGTTGCCCTCGCTGCGGGCGTAGATGAGGTCCATGTCGGCCGCGGACGGCTCTTGCTCCAGCATGCCGACGGCCAGCGCGACGGCCTCCTTGCGGGTGAGCCTGCGCAGCTCGACCCTGCCGACCGACTCGATGCGCCCCAGCTCGGCGAGCAGCGGCCGCAGCGGGTGGGTGCGGTGGAGCTCGTCGGTGCGGTAGGTCACCACGAGCAGCACCCGGGCGGCGGTGCGCTGGTAGCGGACGAGGAACGTGAGCAGGTCGCGGGTGGAGCGGTCGGCCCAGTGGGCGTCTTCGACGACGAGCACCACGGGCCGCTCGTCGGCCAGGCGCTCCAGCAGCCCGAGCACCTGCTCGAACAGCCGCGCCCTGGCCTCGGCGCCGTCTTTGCCCGGCTCGCCGAACTCGGGCAGCAGCCTGGCGAGCCCGCGCGCGTTGCCGCCCGGCACCAGGGCGGCGACCGCGTCGTGGCCCAGCTCGCGGACGAGCTGGCGCAGCACGGCGGTGAACGGCGCGAACGGCAGGCCCTCTGTGCCCAGCTCCAGGCAGGCACCGACGAGCACCATGGCGTCGCCCGCGTGCCGCCCGGTGAACTCGCCGATCAGGCGGGTCTTGCCGGCCCCCGCCTCGCCGCCGACGAGCACGGTGGCCGGGATGCCGGCGCGCGCCCTGGACAGGGCGTCGCCGAGGGTGGCGAGCTCGCGGGAGCGCCCGACGAACAACGGGCTCACGGCGTGGATCCTCACGCCCTCAGCATGCCACCCGGTGCCGACAGAATGGCCCGCCAGGTGGCCCTTATCGCAGCACCTTGCGGAAGAACGTGGCCGACGCCTCGTAGCCCAGCGCGTGGTAGAACTCCGGCGCCCGCCGCGTGGCCATCGCGACGTAGCCGGCCTCGCGGGAGCGTGCCCACCGCTCGAACTCCTCCAGCAGCGACCGCCCGACGCCCTGCCGCCGGGAGCCCGACTGCACCATGGCCTCCTCCACCCACGCGACCGGCCCGTTGGCGAAGAGGGTGAGGTGGACGAAGCCGAGCAGGTAGCCGCGCACGCGCCCGTTGACGACGGCCGCGAGCAGCAGGGCGTCGTCGTTGGCCAGCAGCGCGGGCAGCGCGGCGTCGAAGGCCTCGCGCTCGGGCCTGAAGGTCAGGCCGAACTCGCGGGCCAGCGCGAACACCTCGTCGGCGTCCGCTTTCTCCGCTCTCCTGATGAGAAGATCGTCAGCCGTCATGAGCATCGACCCTAGATCGTCGGTCGTCGCCTGCGCAAACCCATGCTTGACGTTTCCCCGCTTTTCGTGCCGGGATGAAACGGGCGCGGCGGGTCACAGGTCACCGAGTCCGAGCTGGCGGGCGATGAGCATGCGCTGCACCTCGCTGGTGCCCTCGCCGATCTCCAGCACCTTGGCGTCGCGGTAGAAGCGGCCGACGGGGAACTCGTTCATGAAGCCGTAGCCGCCGAACACCTGGGTTGCGTCGCGGGAGTTGTCCATGGCGGCATTGGAGGAGACGAGCTTGGCGATCGCCGCCTCCTTCTTGAACGGCTCGCCCGCGAGCATCTTCTGTGCGGCGTGGTAGTAGGCGAGGCGGGCGGTGTGGGCGCGGGCCTCCATGTCGGCGATCTTGAACTGGATGGCCTGGTAGTGGCCGATGGGGTGGCCGAACGCCTTGCGGTCCCTGACGTACTTGAGGCATTCGTCCACGCAGCCCTGGGCCAGGCCGACGCCGAGCGCGGCGATGGCGACGCGGCCCTCGTCGAGGGTGCGCAGGAACTGGGCGTAGCCGCGGCCGCGCTCGCCGAGCAGGTTCACGGCGGGCACGCGGCAGTCGGTGAAGGACAGCTCGCGGGTGTCGGAGGCGTTCCAGCCGACCTTGGAGTACTTCTTCGACACCGTGAACCCCGGCGTGCCGCTCGGCACGAGGATGGTGGAGATCTCGCGCTCGCCGGTGAGCCCGGTGAGCGCGGCCACGCCGACGACGCCGGTGATGTCGGTGCCGGAGTTGGTGATGAAGGACTTCGTCCCGTTGATCACCCATTCGTCGCCGTCGAGCACGGCCGTGGTCCGCATCCCGCCGGGCACGTCGGACCCGCCGCCCGGCTCGGTCAGTCCGAACGCGCCCAGCATCTCGCCGGAGGCGAGCTTGGGGAGCCACGTACGGCGCTGCTCGGGCGAGCCGAACCGGTAGACGGGCATCGCGCCGAGCGAGACCGCCGCCTCCAGGGTGATGGCGACGCTGGAGTCGACCCTGGCCAGCTCCTCCAGGGCCAGGCAGAGAGCGAAGTAGTCGCCGCCCATGCCGCCGTACTCCTCGGGGATGGGCAGGCCGAACAGCCCCATCGCGCCCATCTGCCGCACGATGTCGTACGGGAACTCCTCGCGCTCGTAGAAGTCCCCGATCACGGGCGCGACCACCTCGCGGGCGAACGCCTCGACGGTCTTGCGCAGCTCTTCGTACTCGTCGGTGAGCATCTCTCAGCCTTTCGCTAGCGCCTGTACGACGCGGGACGGGCTCGGCCGACCGAGCAGCTCCGCCAGCCAGGTGCTGGTGGCGACGAGCTTGCCCAGGTCGAGCCCCGTCTCGATGCCGAGTCCCCGGAGCATCCAGACGAGGTCTTCCGTGGCGAGGTTGCCGGTGGCCGACTCCGCGTAGGGGCAGCCGCCGATCCCGCCGGTGGAGGCGTCGATGGTGGTGACGCCGCAGTGCAGCGCGGCCAGGGTGTTGGCCAGCGCCTGCCCGTAGGTGTCGTGGAAGTGCACGGCGAGCCGGTCCGGGCGGCGGAAGGCGCGGATCAGCTCGGTGACGTGGCCGGGGGTGCCGACGCCGATGGTGTCGCCCAGGGAGAGCTGGTAGCAGCCGAGCCCGAGCAGCCGCTCGCCGACGGAGACGACCTGCGCGATCGGCGTCGGCCCTTCCCAGGGGTCGCCGAAGCACATGGAGACGTACGCCCGCACGCGGATCCCGTTGTCCAGCGCCCTGGCCACGACCGGCTCGAACATCTCGAACTGGCTCTCCAGGCTGCGGTTGAGGTTCTTGGCGGCGAACGTCTCGGTGGCGCTGGCGAAGATGGCGATCTCGGCCACGCCGAGGTCGAGCGCCCGGTCGAGGCCGCGCGCGTTCGGCACCAGCACGGGGTAGCGCACGCCCGTGCGGCGGTGCAGGCGGCGCAGCAGCTCGTCGGCGTCGGCGAGCTGGGGCACCCACGTGGGGTGCACGAAGCTGGTCGCCTCGATCACCCTGTGCCCCGCGTCGGCGAGCCGGTCGATGAACTCGGCCTTGACCTCGACGGGGATGGTGGCGGACTCGTTCTGCAGTCCGTCGCGCGGCCCGACCTCGTAGATCGTGACCTGCTGCGGAAGACCTTCCATCGGGTACGGCATCACGCCTCCTCGGCGGTGACCACGGCCAGGACGGCGTCCATGTCCACCGGCCGGCCCGCCTGCACGGGCAGCTCGGCGACCACGCCGTCGCGCGGCGCGGTGACCGTGTGCTCCATCTTCATGGCCTCGACGACGACCAGCGGCTGGCCCGCGCTGACCCGCTCGCCCTGCTGGGCCTTGACCAGCAGCACGGTGCCCGGCATGGGGCTCCTGACGACGCCGTCGCCGGCCGCCGCCGCGCCGGGCCGGTCGCCCGGGTCGCCGATGTGGTGGCGGGTGAACGACCAGGACGCGCCGTCGCGGCCGAGCCAGAGCGTGTCGCCGTCGCGTACGCACAGATACCGCTCGCTGCGCCCGCCGAGCGTGACGGTCAGGTCCGGGCCGTCGCGCCTGACGCGGGCGGGCACCGCCTGCTCGCCCACGCGGACCTCCGCCTGCTCCTGGGGCAGCCCGCGCACCTGGATCGCGTGCACGCCGTCGCGGGACTCCAGCCGCCAGGTCGTCCAGGCCGGCTCGCCCATCCGCCAGCCGTCGGCGACCTCCCAGGGGTCGTCACCGCGCGGCAGGTCGTGGAAGACCAGCGCCGCCGCCGCCGTCACCGCGTCAGGCGTCTGCGTGGCGGGCAGCAGGCCGGGCAGGACGCGTTCGACCAGGCCGGTGTCCAGTTCGCCGGCCGCGACGGCCGGGTGGGCGGTCAGGGCGCGCAGGAACGGGACGTTGGTGACGACGCCGAGCACCGCCGTGGCGGCGAGCGCGCGCTCGAGCGTCCGGTACGCGGCCGCGCGGTCGGGCGCCCAGGCGATCACCTTCGCCATCATGGGGTCGAACTCGCTGCCGACCACGGCCCCTTCGGCCAGGCCCGAGTCCACCCGCACGACCGCCTGACCCGCCGGATCCCGGGGTTCGCGGAGCGCGAGCACCCGCCCGCCGGTCGGGAGGAAGCCGCGCGCCGGGTCCTCGGCGTACACCCGCGCCTCGACCGCGTGCCCGTCGAGCCGCACGTCCTCCTGCGCGAGCGGCAGCCGCTCCCCCGCCGCCACCCTGAGCTGCAGCTCCACCAGGTCGAGCCCGGTGACCAGCTCGGTGACGGGGTGCTCGACCTGGAGCCGGGTGTTCATCTCCATGAAGTGGTACGCCCCGGTGGCGCCGTCGACGATGAACTCGACCGTGCCCGCCCCGGTGTAGCCGACGGCGCGGGCGGCCTCGACCGCCGCCGCTCCCATGGCCGCGCGCGTCTCGGGGGTGAGGAACGGGGACGGCGCCTCCTCGATGATCTTCTGGTGGCGGCGCTGCAGGCTGCACTCGCGCTCGCCGAGGTGCACGACGCCGCCGTGGGCATCGGCCAGCACCTGGATCTCGATGTGGCGAGGGCTCTCGACGTAGCGCTCGATGAGCAGGGTGTCGTCGCCGAAGGCGGCCCGCGCCGTACGCCGGGCCGACGCCAGGGCCTCGGGCAGCTCGGCGGCCGCGCGTACGAGGATCATGCCCTTGCCGCCGCCCCCCGCGGACGGCTTGATCAGGGCGGGGAAGTCGCGCCAGTCCTCAAGGCCCGGCCCTGTCGCGCCCGGCACCACCGGCACGCCGGCCGCCGACACGGTCTCCTTGGCGCGGATCTTGTCGCCCATGGCCTCGATGGCCGCGGCGGGCGGCCCGACGAAGACCAGCCCGGACTCGGCGCACCGGCGGGCGAACGCGGCGTTCTCCGCGAGGAACCCGTAACCGGGATGCACCGCCTGCGCGCCGGACGCGCGGGCGGCTCCGATGATCGCCTCGACGTCCAGGTAGGACGGCACCTGGAGGGCGACGTCGGCCTCGCGGACGTGCCGCGCCCGGGCGTCGGACGGCGTGTGCACCGCGATCGCTTCGATGCCGAGCGCGCGCAGCGTGCGGGCGATCCGTACGGCGATCTCGCCCCTGTTGGCGATCAGAACACGGTCGAACAACATGCGTCACATCCGGAAGATGCCGAAACCGGCGGGTTCGAGCGGCGCGTTGGCCGCCGCGGACAGCGCCAGGCCCAGGACGGTACGGGTGTCGAGCGGATCGATCACGCCGTCGTCCCAGAGCCTGGCCGTGGAGTAATACGGATTGCCCTGGTGCTCGTACTGTGCCCTGATCGCGGCGGGATCGGCGTCGCCGACGGTGGTGAGCACGTTCGCGGCCTGTTCGCCGCCCATGACCGAGATGCGGGCGTTCGGCCACATCCACAGGAACCTGGGCGAGTACGCCCGCCCCGCCATCGCGTAGTTCCCCGCCCCGAACGAGCCCCCGATCACCACCGTGAACTTGGGCACCCGCGCGCACGCCACCGCCGTCACCATCTTGGCGCCGTGCTTGGCGATGCCGCCCGCCTCGTACGCCTTGCCGACCATGAAGCCGCTGATGTTCTGCAGGAAGAGCAGGGGGATGCCGCGCTGGTCGCACAGCTCGATGAAGTGGGCGCCCTTCATGGCCGATTCGCTGAACAGGATGCCGTTGTTGGCGAGGATGCCGACCGGGTGGCCGTGGACGTGGGCGAAGCCGGTGACGAGGGTCGGGCCGTACTCGGCCTTGAACTCCAGGAAGCGCGAGCCGTCGACGATCCTCGCGATCACCTCGCGCACGTCGTACGGCTGACGGGTGTCGGCGGGGACGATGCCGTAGAGGTCGCGGGGGTCGTGGCGGGGCGGCTCCGGCGTGATCGCCTCCCACGGGCGCGGCGCGCGCGGCGCCAGCGTGGAGACGATGTCGCGGACGATGGCCAGCGCGTGGGCGTCGTCCTCGGCGAGGTGGTCGGTGACGCCGCTGACCCGCGCGTGCAGGTCGCCGCCGCCCAGCTCCTCGGCCGTGACCTCCTCGCCGGTGGCCGCCTTCACCAGGGGCGGGCCGCCCAGGAAGATCGTGCCCTGGCCGCGGACGATGACCGCCTCGTCGCTCATGGCGGGCACGTACGCGCCGCCCGCCGTGCACGAGCCGAGCACCGCGGCGATCTGCGGGATGCCCCGCGCGGACATCGTGGCCTGGTTGTAGAAGATCCGGCCGAAGTGCTCGCGGTCGGGGAACACCTCGTCCTGCCTGGGCAGGAACGCGCCACCCGAGTCGACCAGGTAGACGCAGGGCAGGCGGTTGTGCAGGGCCACCTCTTGGGCGCGCAGGTGCTTCTTGACCGTCATGGGGTAGTAGGTGCCGCCCTTGACGGTGGCGTCGTTGGCGATGATCACGCATTCGCGGCCGGAGACGCGGCCGACGCCGGTGATGATGCCGGCGGCGGGGGCCTGGTCGTCGTACAGGCCGCCGGCGGCCAGCGGCGACAACTCAAGGAAGCGCGAGCCGGGATCGAGCAGGCCGTCCACGCGATCGCGCGGCAGCAGCTTGCCGCGCTCGACGTGCCGCCGCCGCGACCGCTCCGGCCCGCCGAGCGCGGCGGTGGCCAGGCGGTCGAGCAGCTCGGCGGCCAGCCGCTCGTTGAGCTCGGCGTTGCGCTTGTACGCCTCGCTCCCGGGCTCGATCGCCGATCTCAGCACCGGCCAGTCGCTGCTCATGAGTCCCCTCCCATGGCTCGGATGTTAGCCATCATTAACGTCATCGTCTAGCATGTGAGACGTGACCACCGCCTCCGCCCCCTCTACCCGCAGCAGGCGCAACAGGCGCGCGGAGATCCTGGAGGCGGCCGCCCGGCTGTTCGCGGCCCGCGGCTTCCACGGCGTCTCGATCGAGGACATCGGCGCCGCCGTCGGCGTCTCGGGCCCGGCCCTCTACCGGCACTTCGACGGCAAGGACGCGCTGCTGTCGGAGATGCTGCTCGACGTCAGCTCGCGGCTGCGCGAGTCGGCCGTCGCGGTCGCCACCTCCTCCCCCGGCCCCAAGGAGACCCTCGACGCGCTGCTCAACGTGCAGATCACATTCGCGATCGAGCAGCCCGCGCTGATCACCGTGCACGACAGGGAGCTGGGCAACGTCCCGGAGCCGCAGCGCAGGCAGATCAGGCGGCTGCAACGGCTCTACGTCGAGGAGTGGGTGACCGTGCTGGCCGAGCTGCACCCGTCCTGCCCCGCCGCGCGGCTGCGGGCCGCCACGCACGCCGTGTTCGGGCTGCTCAACTCGACTCCGCACAGCGCGGGCGAGCTGCCAGGGCACGAGATGCGGCCGCTGCTGCACGCGATGGCCAGGGCGGCCATCGAGGCCGCTGTTAAGGCTTATTAACTTTTCGTCTTCTGCGCTCAGCGCCTTGTGCCTTCCCGCCCGCGCTATTTCGTCGATTTCCGGACCGGCGGCAGCGCCGAGGTCGCCGGCCACGACGTCGTCAGGCAGCGCGACGAGGTGCGCAGGAACATCGGCCTCGTCCTCCAGGACCCCACGCTCGACGGCTACCTGTCCGCCGAGCAGAACCTGCGCTTCCACGCCGAGCTCTACGGCGTCCCCAAGAGCCAGGTCGGGCCCAGGATCAGGCAGGTCATGGAGATGGTCGCGCTGTGGGAGCGCAAGGACGCCAAGGTCATGACGTTCTCCGGCGGCATGAAACGGCGGCTGGAGGTCGCCCGTGGACTCCTGCACTCGCCGCGCGTGCTGTTCCTCGACGAGCCCACCATCGGGCTCGACCCGCAGACCCGCTCAGCGGAGCGGTTCGGCATCGAGGCCGCCGTGCACGAGGGGGCCGTGACGTTCGCCGTGGCCGCCGGCGAGAAGTTCGTGCCCCGGCTGTTCGCCGAGCTCGGGATGCCGATCAGATCCGTCAGCGTCTCGCTTCGCCCACCTCGACGTCCCCGCCTCCGCCGCGGCCGTCCTCAACCCCGGCGTGCGCTGGTTCACCCAGCAGGTCCCCGTGCCGGTGGAGCCCGGCATCGTCGCCGCCCTCGGCCTCCTGCTCCTCGGGGTGGCGGTCCTGCAGTTCAGAAAGGCCGACTAGGAACTTCTCTCACATCAGCCTGCGCACAACCCTGTGCGGAGGGTAACTTTCCTGATGCGCCGCGCGGCCCCTTCCAGCAGTCCCCCCGAGCAAAAGGAGCTCACCCGATGTTGGATCTCGAAGCGAAGTACTTTGACCTGGAGTGCCGGGTGCAGAAGCTCGAAGCGGCTAACGTGAGTGGCGTGCCGAACCTCAGCATCGCCGACCGCATCGACACCCTTCACGAGCGCGTCACGCAGGTCCAGGACAACGTCAACGCGAGAATCACGAGAGAAGCCCAGTCCATCAGGGCCGAGATGAAGGCCGGCTTCGCGGCCGTCAACGAGCGGTTCGAGCAGATGGACACGCGGCTCGCTCAGATGGACACGCGCTTCGAGCAGATCGATAAGCGGTTCGAACAAATCGACACGCGCTTCGAGCAGATCGACAGGCGGTTCGAGCAGGTCGACACGCGCTTCGAGCAGATCGACAGGCGGTTCGAGCAGGTCGACACGCAACTCGAAAGTCTCCGGACACTGCTCATGCGAATCGATGCCAAGTTGCCGGATTCGCAGGTCAACTAGTGGCTTGGCTCGGATCCTTGGTCGGGTGATTGATCTTCCGTTCGTTGCGCGGCAGGCTGCTTCCACGTTGTGATGGTGGAGGTGGTCGTGGGACGTCATCCACGCCTTCGACGAGCAGGGGTTCGAGGCGCTGGACCCAAAATGGAGCGGGGGTCGCCCCAGGATGATCAGCAGCCAGGTGCGTGAGCACATCTGCCTGATCGCCCGGGGCATCCCCCGCCGACCGACGGCCGGGTGGTCTGTGTCGACGAGTTCGGGCCGCTCAACCTCATGCCCCGCAAAGGCAGGGCACGGCGCCCGCACCGCTCACCACGTCGTCTGCGGGCCACCTACAACCGCTACGACGGCGTGATGCACATGCTTGCCGTCCTCGACCTGGGCCACCGGCAAGATGTACTACCGCATCCGGCCCCGCACACGGTGGTGCGAGTTCCTGTCCCTACTCAAGTCCCTGCGCATCCGCCGGCCCGGCGAGAAGCTCTACGTCGGCCTGGACGACTTCTCCCTCACGAACACTCGAACGTCCGCACGTGGGCCGCGGCGAACGACATCGGGCTGGTCTTCCTGCCGACCTACGGATTGTGGCCGAACTGGATCGAGTCCGAGTTCACCGCCCTTCGCTACTTCGCCCTCAACGGCACCGACCACCACAGCCATGGCGAACAGAACGCCGCCCATCCCGTCCGGGCTGACCCCCACCACTCCGTCCCTCGGTTCCCTGACAGGCAGCTCACCAGGGAACCGGGCCGTGCTCGTCGAAGAAGCCGCCGGTCGGCCCGTCATCGGGCAGCGTGGCGAGCCGGACGACCACGGCCGCCCCGTCGGCCGCGGTGCGGGTGAGGCCGGGGAACGCGGTGGTGAGGTCGGTCGCACACGGCCCCGGATCGGCGGCGTTGACCAGGATGTTGCGGCTGCGCAGTTCCTTGGCGTACTGCACGGTCAGCGAGTTGAGTGCGGTCTTGGACGGGACGTACGCGGCCAGCGGGGGCCGGGTTGTGAAGTAGTCCTCGGGATCGGTCATCCGGGCGATGGAGCCCAGTCCACTGCTGACATTGACGATCCGGGCGGCGGGGGAGCGGGCGAGCAGCGGCAGCATCGTGGTGGTCACGCTGATCACGCCGAACACGTTGGTCTCGAACACCTCGCGTACAGCGGGCAGTTCGACACTGCCAGGGCTCTGGGCGGCGAGGTCGCCAGAGATGCCGGCGTTGTTGATCAGGATGTCCAGCCGGCCAAAGCGCTCCTCGATCCAGCGGGCGGCGGATAGGACGCTGGCGCGGTCGGTGACGTCCAGGGTGACCGGGTACACCCGCGGGCCCAGGTCGGCTGCGGCTGCCGCACCGCGGTGCGGGTCGCGCGAGGCCAGCAGGACGTTCGTGCCGAGCGAGGCGAGCCGGGCTGCGACCTCGCGCCCGATGCCCTTGTTGGCACCGGTGACCAGGGCCGTCGTGGTTTCTGTCATGCGTTCAGCCCACCACGGGTGCGGCCGGGAGCTCCAACACCGATCAGGTGCGCAGCGATACCGTGCGGGTATGGAAAGACTGGAGGTCCGCGAGCTCGTCTACTTCACCGCTGTCGCCGAAGAACTGCACTTCGGCCGGGCGGCCGCCCGGCTAGGAATGGCCCAACCGCCGCTCTCCCGCGCCATTCAGCAGCTCGAACGACGGCTGGGCGTAGCCCTCTTGGAACGCGGCAGTCGCCGGGTCGTACTGACCGAGGCGGGGGCCGTCCTGCTCCGCGAGAGCCGTACGGTGCTCGACGCCGCGTCGGCCGCGGCGCGCCGCACCCGGCGGGCCGGCCGCACCGACCCGCGTCTGGTCCTGGTCATCAAGCCGGGCGGCGACGGTGGCCTGCTGCCCGCGATCCTCGACGCCTATCAGGCTGAGCCGGGTTCGCTGCCGGTCGAGCTGGTGTGCAGCTTCGGCGAGCGTGAGATCCTCCTGCGGGAGGGTCGTGCCGACGCCGCCCTGCTTCATCGTCCCCGCCACGACCTCACCGGCCTGGACACCCAGGACCTCCTGACCGAGACTCAACTTCTCGTGATGCCGAGTTCGCATCGCCTCGCGGGCCGTACCCGGGTCTGCCTGAACGACCTCGCCGGGGAGCCCCTGCCGCGCTGGCCGGGCGCATCTGAGGGTGGCTCACACGGACCCGAGGTCCACGACCTTGGGCAGCTTCTCCACCTCATCGCCTTGCGCCGCATGGTCGCCGTCCTCCCCTCCTCCATCCGCGGCCAGCTCCGCGACGACCTGGTCGCTGTCCCAGTCGCTGATGCCGAGCCCACCACGCTCGTCCTCGCCTGGCCCGAGCACGCCACCTCCCCAGCCCTGGCCGCCTTCGTCCGCGCGGCCGCCGCCGTGGCGGGCAAGGCGACGGGCAAGGCGACGGGCCACGGCGGGTAGAGCGGGGTGGGAGGCTCCCTCGCCCATGCTCGCGGGCGTGCGAACACTCCAGGGCGCCCTCACGACCACCGTCGAGATCACACCTGGAGGCAGAATGACGGGCACCGGACGGCGAACAATGACGCGGTCGACAATCCGGGCCAAGCCACTAGTCAGGTTGAAAGGGCGAGGCCCGGGGTGGGTGTCCCGGGCCTCGTCGAACTAGGAGGTCAGCGCCTTACGCGGACGTAGTCCCTGGCGCTGTCGTCGCCGTTGGTGTCCGCGTCGCCGCGGAACACGAACTTCCAGTGGCCGGAGCGCCAGGCCCTGGCCTTGGTGTAGAGGCGGCCGCTGTCACCCGAGGAGGTGGTCTTGACGTACTGCCACTTCCTGGAGCCGAGCGGCTTGAAGTAGAGCGCCACCTTGCCGGCGTAGCCCTCCCACGAGCCGTCGTCGTCCACCTGCAGCACACCCCTGAACCTGAGGTAGCCGCCGCGCCTCGGCGGCTCGGGGTAGGCGTTGAACCTGATCAGCCGGGTGTCGGCCTTGTCCGCGGTGGGCGGCGGGGCGGGCTCGTTGACGCGGACCCAGTCGGGGCCGCTGACGGTGCCGTTGACGCCGCGGGTGCCGCGGTACTCGGCACGCCACCAGCCCGACTTCTCGGCGGTGGCGGTGGCGAAGAAGCGGCCGCCGCGACCGGTCACGTCGGAGGTGACGTACTCCCAGCGGCGGGAACCGTCCGCACGGAAGTAGACGGACACGCGCTGGCCGGGCAGGCCGCCGCGGCGCTCGGCGCGCAGGGTGCCGGTGAAGCGGAGCTTGTCGCCCTTGTCCACGGGCTCGGGCCTGGCGTCGAAGCCGGAGATGCGGCTGGCGAGGTCGGCGCGCCTGACGTCCACGCGGTCGCCGTCGCTGACGGTGCCCCTGGCCGTGGCGGTGGCCGCGAACTCGGCCCGCCACCAGCCGGTGGACATGGCGCGTACGCGGGCGGAGAACCAGCCGCCGCGCCCCGTCGTCACCTTGGTCACCTGGCGGTAGTCGTCGGAGCCGCGCCCACGGAAGGCGATGGCGACGGTCTGCCCGTCGTACCCCTTGCCGTCGGCGACCAGGCGGCCGGACACCTTGATCGTGTCGCCCCTGCTCACCCGGTCGGGGTCGGCGTCGAAGTCGCCGATCCTGGTGGTGAGCGCCTTGACGACGTCGAAGGTGCCGGTCTTCGTGGCATCGCCGTCACCCTTGGCGACGGCGTTGTACGTCCACTTGCCGACGGCGCCGGCGCCGAACGCCTTGGTGCCGGTCCACTTGAAGCCGCCCGGTACGGGCGACTTGGCGAGGTTCACGACGTCGTTGTTGAGCTTGAGCTCGGCGCTGTTCGCCCGCCTCGTCGTGAACGTGAACGTCACGGTGACGTCCTTGTCGAAGACCACGATCGCGGGCGCGGGACTGATGCCCACGTCGCTGATGGTGGGTGCGGCTGCCGCCGTCGCCGTGCCAGGCGCGGCGGCGAGTGCCCCTGCCCCGAGTACGAGGGCGAGGGCGGCTACACGGATGCGTTGTAACATGCGGGTTCCTTTCTGGAGACCCCATTGGTTTCAACGCGGCATTGAGGGTGCCACGTGTGTCCTCCTAGTAGACGTGGCTCTCGCTGTGAAGGTTGGGAATTCTGACGAACAGTTATCTCAGTGGGTCAATCGGACCGGTCCACAACATCTCCCCCGCGTCCGGCAGACGTCAGCGCCGATCAAAGACATAATCGGGGGTGTGGCGCGCGACACAGTTGAGACTCATTTCATCCAGGCCGTTGCGACGCTGGAGGCGGGTCCCCCGCGAGATCCGGGGCTCCCGATCCGCGACGGCACGTCCCTGACCGGCGCCCAGTGCAGGACGCTCTACCGGCGGCAGCTCGACAGCCGGCTGCTCGACATCGCGGCCAGGTGGCTGCGCGAGCGGGACGAGGGCCACTACACGATCGGCTCGGCCGGTCACGAGGGCAACGCGGCGGTGGCCGCCGCCCTGCGTCCCGGCGACCCCGCGCTGCTCCACTACCGCTCGGGCGCGTTCTACCTGGCCCGGTCCGAGCAGGCGGGCAGACTGCCCGAGCAGGGCATCCGCGACGTGCTCATGGGGCTGACCGCCGCGGCGGACGAGCCCATCGCGGGCGGGCGGCACAAGGTGTTCGGCCACCCCGACCTGGCCGTCATCCCCCAGACCTCCACGATCGCCAGCCATCTGCCGCGGGCCGCGGGGGTGGCGTTCGCGATCGAGCGGGCGCGGGCGCTCGGCGTGCCGTCCGCCTGGCCCGACGACGCCATCGCGGTGTGCAGCTTCGGCGACGCCTCGATCAACCACGCCAGCGCCCTGTCCGGCTTCAACACCGCCGCCTACGCCACCTACCAGGGGCTGGGCATGCCGATCCTGTTCGTCTGCGAGGACAACGGCATCGGCATCAGCGTGCGCACCGCCAAGGGCTGGGTGGAGGCGGCGGCGCGGCGGCCCGGCATCGAATACTTCGCCGCCGACGGGTGCGACCTGGCCGAGGCGTACGACGTGGCCGTCAGGGCCGCCGAGCACGTACGCGAGCACCGCTCCCCCGCGTTCCTGCACCTGCGCACCGTGCGGCTGATGGGCCACGCCGGGTCCGACGTCGAGTCGGCCTACCGCACGCAGCGCGAGATCAGGGCCGACCTCGAGCGCGACCCGCTGCTGCGCACGGCGGCGCTGCTGGTCGAGGCGGGGCTTGAGACGCCGGACGAGCTGCTCAAGTCGTACGAGCTGGCCCGCGAACACGTGCTGCTGATCGCCCAGGAGACGGCGCGCAGCCCGCGGCTCAGCTCGGCCAAGGAGGTCATGGAGCCCATCGCGCCGCGCAAGCCCGAGCTGATCGCCAAGATCAGCCCGATGGCGGCCTCGCCCGCGGTGCGGGAGAAGGCGTTCGCCGGGTCGCTGCCGGAGAACGACAAGGCGATGACGCTCTCGCAGTCCATCAACCGCACGCTCGCCGACGCGCTGGCCGTCTATCCGGAGCTGACCGTGTTCGGCGAGGACGTCGGCAAGAAGGGCGGCGTCTACGGCGTGACCAGGGGGCTGCAGAAGCGGTTCGGGGCCGGCCGGGTCTTCGACACGATGCTCGACGAGCAGGCCATCCTGGGTCTCGCGCTCGGGCAGGGCGTGTCGCGGCTCCTGCCCGTACCCGAGATCCAATATCTCGCCTACCTGCACAACGCGCTCGACCAGATCCGCGGCGAGGCGGCGACGCTGTCGTTCTTCTCGCGCGGCGCCTACACCAACCCGATGGTGGTGCGGGTGGCGGGTTACGCCTACCAGAAGGGGTTCGGCGGGCACTTCCACAACGACAACGCGGTGGCCGCGCTGCGCGACATCCCCGGGCTGGTCATCGCCTCGCCCGCGCGGCCCGACGACGCCTCCGCGATGCTGCGCACGTGCCTGGCGGCGGCCCGTACGTCCGGGTCGGTGTGCGTGTTCCTGGAGCCGATCGCGCTCTACCACACCCGTGACCTGTTCGAGGACGGCGACGGCGGCTGGCTGGCCCCCTACGCGCCGCCCGCGCGCTGGGCCGAGACGCACGTCCCGATCGGCCGGGCCCGCTCCTACGGCGACGGGCGCGACCTGACGATCGTCACGTTCGGCAACGGGGTGCGGATGAGCCTGCGCGCCGCGGTGCGCCTCACCCAGGAGGGGTACGGCTGCCGCGTGCTCGACCTGCGCTGGCTCGCGCCGCTGCCGCTCGACGACCTGCTGCGCGCGGCCGAGCTGACCGGCAACGTGCTGATCGCCGACGAGACCCGCCACTCCGGCGGCGTCTCCGAGGGCATCGTGGCCGAGCTGCTCGATGCCGGCTACACCGGGAAGATCGCGCGGGTGACGTCGTCCGACAGCTTCATCCCGCTCGGGCGGGCGGCCGATCACGTGCTGCTGTCGGAGGAGGAGATCGAGCAGGCCGCGCGCAAGCTACTCGGCTGAGCGGGCCACCGCTCCCCTGATGCAGTACGGCTTCGACCAGGCGACCGTCGACTTCTCCGAGATCTGCACCGGCACCCCGACCAGGAAGCAGTAGCCGCTCTCCGGGTCCAGGCCGCTGATCTTCGCCGAGGTGACGCCCTGGCCGAGCGCGGTGATGGGCTGCCTGCCCCGCTCGACCGGGGAGCGCTGGATGACCACCGGGTAGCCGCGGGCCGCGGCAGGGAGCGTCCACTTCAGCTCGATCAGCGCGCCCCGGTCGGCGGTCAGCTTGAGCTGGCGGGGGGCGTACGCGGATGCGTCCTGCCCGCCTGGGTCCTGGCGCTCGGTGGCCGCCGCCGTCGGGTTCGTGGTGGCCGGTTTGTCCTGTTGCGACAGGAAGACGGCCAGGGCGGTGCCGCCCGCCGCCACGACCGCCACAGCGCCCGCGATGAGGACGACGTTGCGGGTGCGGGTGTTGTTTGAGGGCTGCGTCGGTAAGCTCGGCGGGCCGCTCATGGCGGGCTGGGCCGGGGGGAGGTGCCGGCCCGTGGCGGGGAACGCGTTACCGCCGGCCGGGCCCGAAACGTTGCCGCCCATCGACTGGTGCTGGCCCGTCACGGGGAAGGCGCTGCTCGGTGGCTGGTGCTGCCCCGTCGTGGGTGGTGCGTGGTGGCCCGTGGCAGGTGGTGCGTGGTGGCCCGTGGTGGATGGTGCGGGGTGGCCCGTCGCGGGGAAGGCGGGGCCGGTCGTGGTGGGGTGAGCGGGCCGGGGCGGGGTGGCGTCGGAGCCGATCAGGTCGGTGACCGGCAGGCCCAGCTCCGCCTGTACGGCCTGCAGGTGCCGGGCGAGCTCGCGCGCCGACCCGTACCTGGCCTCCGGCTGCTTGGCCATCGCCCGCAGCACCGGCGCGAGCACCGCGGGCGGCACGTCGGCGCGGTTGACCGGCGGCGGCTCGGCGCTCAGCACCCGGTACATCAGCGGCGCGATCGACGGGTCGGCCGCGTTGTGGAAGGCGGGCTGCCCGGCGAGCAGGTGGTAGAGGGTGGAGCCGAGCGAGTAGACGTCGGTGGCGGCCGAGTGGGGCCGGCCGGTGAGCACCTCGGGGGCGGCGTGCAGCGGGGTGAACGCCTGCGAGGTGGCCGAGATCTCCGCCGCGTCGACGACCCTGGCCACGCCGAAGTCGGCGATGGCCGGCTCGCCGTAGCGGGAGATGAGGATGTTCTGCGGCTTGATGTCGCCGTGCAGCACCCCGGCCTCGTGGACGGCGGCCAGCGCCCCGGCCAGTTTCACCCCGGCGCGCAGCACGTCGGGGACCGGCAGCGGTCCCTCGTTGCGTACGCGGTCGCGCAGCGAGCCGTGCTCGAAGAAGTCCATCGCGATGTACGGCTTGCCCGACCCTGTCATGCCGGTGTCGAAGACGGTGACGACGTTGGGATGGCCGGTGAGGCGGCCGGTGAGCTGCAGCTCGCGCTGGAACCTGCGCATCGTCCGCTGGTCGACCCGGTCGACGGACAGCACCTTCAGCGCCACGACCCGGTCGAGGCGCTCCTGGTAGGCGCGGTACACGACGGCGAATCCGCCCTGGCCCACCTGATCGAGTACCCGGTAGCCGGGTGCGTCCTCGACTGGCAGCACACCACTCTCCCCCTGTTGCTGTGGAGTTTAGTGGGAAATAAGGGGATCAGAGCGGGTTCATCAGGTACGCGCCGAACACCATGGAGACCAGCGCCACCAGCAGGAAGAAGAACACGTAGAAGCCGCCGGGCAGGATCGTCAGCCGGGAGAGCTGGTCGGCGTCGGAGTCTCTGGCCTGCCTGCGGCGCCGCTTGTGCTGCAGCTCGATGATCGGCCGGATGCCGCCGAAGAGCAGGAACCAGGCGGCGACCAAGGCCACGACCTGCTGGACCTCAGCGGGGGCGTACATGATCAGGGCGAAGACGGCGCCGCCGGTGACGAGCAGGATGAGGGCGCCGTACAGGTTGCGGATCAGCAGCAGCATGCAGACCAGGAGCAGCAGCACTCCCCAGATCAGCAGCGTGATGTGACCCTGCTCGGTCAGCCACGCGGCGCCGAGCCCGAGCAGCGGCGGCGCGACATAACCGGCCATCGCGGTCAGCACCATGCCGGGTCCGGTCGGCCTGCCCCTGGTCAGCGTCACGCCGGAGGTGTCGGAGTGCAGCCGGATGCCTTCGAGCTTGCGCCGGGTGAGCAGCGCCATGACGGCGTGACCGCCTTCGTGGGCGATCGTGATCAGCCCCCGGGAGACCTGCCAGGGCATGCGGAAACCGACGATCACGAGCGCGGCGAGCGCCGAGACCCCCACGACCCAGGGGTCGGGGTCAGGCTGAACCGCGATCAGGTGGGCCCAGAACTTGTCCATCGAGGACAAACCCTAATCGCTCCGGCCTGTCCGCGGCGCCCGTACGGGGGCGGCGATCCAGGAGATGCGGAGGGCGCGATAATGAACCGGAGATACCTCCGATTCACGACGGGATCAGCCCATGGAACTCGGACTGCACATTCAGCACTTCACCTGGCCCGGCGGCGCCGAGCGGATCGGGCCCGAGCTGGCCGAGATCGCGCGTACGGCGGAGGACGCGGGCGTCGCCCGGCTGACCGTCATGGACCACGTCTGGCAGATCGACTCGGTGGGGCCCGCCGAGCAGGACATGCCTGAGCCGTACACGACGCTCGGTTTCCTGGCCGCCGCGACGCGGCGGGTCCAGCTGCACACGCTGGTCACCGGCGCCGTCTACCGGGAGCCGGGCCTGCTCGCCAAGACCGTGACCACGCTCGACGTGCTCTCCGGCGGGCGCGCCTGGCTCGGCATCGGCGCCGCCTGGTACGAGGCGGAGGCGCGCGGGCTCGGCCTGCCGTTCCCGCCGCTCGCCGAACGCTTCGAGCGGCTGGAGGAGACGCTGCAGATCTGCCTGCAGATGTGGAGTGGCCGGGACGAGCCGTACGAAGGGCGGCACTACCGGCTCGAACGCACCCTCAACGCGCCTCAGAGCATCGGCAGGCCGCACCCGAAGATCATGATCGGCGGATCGGGCGAGAAGAAGACACTGCGCCTGGTCGCCAAATACGCCGACGCCTGCAACCTCTTCGGCGGCCCCGAGGTCACCCGCAAGCTCGACGTGCTGCGCGAGCACTGCGCGCGCGAGGGCCGCGACTACGACGCGATCGAGAAGACGACCGTGCTGGTCATCGGGGCGGACGACGACGCGGGACGCGTGCTCGAGCAGCTGCGCGGCATGCACGAGCTCGGTTTCACCGCCGTCTACGTGACCGTCCGCGACGGCGACCAGCGCAAGGCGATCGACCTGCTGGGCGGAGAGGTGATCCCGGAGGTCTCGGGCTGGTGACGGGCGTGGACTCCGACATCGACGTGCCCGCATGGTTGCGGCGGCTGGGGCTGCCGGGGCTGATCGACCTGCACGTACACTTCCTGCCCGAACGCATGGAACGCCGGGTGTGGCACCACTTCAACCACGGCGGGCCGCTGATGGGCGGGGGATGGCGCATCGCATACGAGTGGCCGGTCGAGAAGCGGGTCGAACGGCTGCGCGAGCTGGGCGTACGGACGTTTCCCGCCCTGGCGTACGCCCACAAGCCGGACATGGCGGCCGACCTGAACGCGTGGACCCTCGGCTTCGCCCGGCGCACCCCCGGCTGCCTGCCCTCCGCGACCTTCTACCCCGAGCCGGGCGTGGAGGCGTACGTGCGGCGGGCGCTCGACGACGGCGCCCGGATCTTCAAGGTGCACCTGCAGGTGGGCGGGTTCGATCCGCGGGTGCCCGAGCTGGACGACGTGTGGGGGTTGCTGGCCGAGTCGGGCGTGCCGGTCGTGGTGCACGCGAGCTCGGTGCCCGTACCGGGCGGGCACGTCGGCGTGGAGCCCATCGCTGAGGTGCTGCGCCGCCATCCGGCGCTGCGGGTGGTCATCGCGCACCTCGGCATGCCCGAGTACGACCCGTTCTTCGGCCTGGCCGCCCGCTACGAACGCGTCGCCCTGGACACCACCATGGCCTTCACCGATTTCAGCCAGGAGCGGATGCCGTTCCCCGAACGGCTGCGGCCCGCGCTGCTTGATCTCGGCCTGGCGGGGAAGGTGGTGCTGGGCACGGACTTCCCCACCATCCCGTACCCTTACGCGCACCAGCTCGACGCGCTGGCCCGCCTCGGGCTGGGGGACTCCTGGTTGCGGGCCGTGTGCTGGGACAACGGTGCGGCCATGATCTGATAGAGGGGTGAACGATCGGCACGTGGCGCTCATCAGCGCTTTCTACGACGCTCTGGGCCGCGCGGACTTCGCGGCCATGGAGCGCTGTTACCACCCCGCGGTCAGTTTCGGCGACCCCATCTTCCAGGAGGTCGAGGGGCGCGACAGAGTGATGAGGATGTGGCGGCTGCAGCTCGGCGTACGCGACGGGCTGAAGTCCGAATACCGTGACGTGACGGCCGACGACTTCACCGGCACCGCCCACTGGACGGCCACCTACACCTTCTCCAGCACGGGCCGCCAGGTCGTCAACGAGATCGACGCGCTGTTCAGGTTCGAGGACGGCCTGATCGTCCGCCACCACGACGACTTCGATTTCAGACGCTGGTCGAAGATGGCTCTGGGCCGGCCGCACGGGCTGCTGTTCGGCTGGACGCCCATGTGGCGCAAGACCATCAGAGACCGCGCGACACAGCAGCTCGACGAGCTCGGCTCGTCCTAGTTCTTCCTGTTGGGGAGGTGCCCATGGCCAGGGTGAAGGGGCTCAGGCGCGGCGGTGACGTACGCGAGCAAGCGCCCGAACACTCGATGGACCCGCGCGCCGTGGAGGAGCCTCCCTACCGCCCGACCGTCATCGACAACGCCATCTACTGCGACGGCGAGCGGGTCGACAACCCCGGCTCGCTCGCCGACGCCTTCGAACGCCTCAAGCAGACCCCCGACGCCATGGCCTGGATCGGGCTCTACCGGCCGAAGGAATGGGAGCTGGTCAAGCTCGGCGAGGAGTTCGAGCTGCACGAGCTGGCGCTGGAGGACGCCATCGTCGGCTCCCAGCGCCCCAAGGCCGACCGCTACGGCGACACCCTCTTCGTCGTGCTGCGCGCCGCCCGCTACCTCGACGACGAGGAGGAGGTCGCGTTCGGCGAGCTGCACGTCTTCGTCGGTCCCAACTTCGTGATCACCGTACGCCACGCCGAGGCGCCCGACCTGCAGGGCGTGCGCCGGCGCATGGAGTCCGACCCCGACCTGCTGCGGCAGGGCCCGCAGGCCGTCCTGTACGCCATCCTCGACGCCGTCGTCGACGGTTACGCCCCGGTCGTGGCCGGGCTGCAGAAGGACATCGAGGAGATCGAGGTCCAGGTCTTCAGCGGCGACCCTTCGGTGTCGCGGCGCGTCTACGAGCTGTCGGGCGAGGTGATCGAGTTCCAGCGGGCCACCGCGCCGCTGGTCGGCATGATCCACGGCTTCATCGCCGGAGCGCGCAAGTACGGGGTCACCGACGAGCTGCAAAGCTACCTGCGCGACGTCGCCGACCACGCCATCACGGTGACCGAGCGCATCTCGTCGTTCCGCCAGATGCTGCAGAACATCCTCGTCGTCAACTCCACGCTGGTCACGCAGGCGCAGAACGCGGAGATGGCGCGGATGACGGAGGCCAGCATCCGGCAGGGCGAGGAGGTCAAGAAGATCTCGGCGTGGGCGGCCATCCTGTTCGCGCCTACGTTGGTGGGGACCATTTACGGGATGAACTTCGACTTCATGCCGGAAACGCACTGGGTCTTCGGTTATCCGTTCGCCATCGTGCTGATGGGAGCGGTCTGCCTGATCCTTTACACCGTCTTCAAGCGGAGGGACTGGCTCTGACGAGCGAGCCATTCCCAGGCGATTTTCCCCGACATATCATCATCCATTCCATCGCCCTTTTCCGGGCTTGATGCCTTCCGCCCTGACCTGCTTTTATGATGCCTTCGACCCCCGCCACTACAGATCGGCGACGATGGCGACGCAGGAACACATCAACACCGCCCGGCGGCACCTGGAGCATTTGCGCGACCACCACCAGGACGACGTGCTCGCACTCGCCCGCCTGGTCGAGGCCGGCGCGCTCAAGGGCCCCGCCGGCGACCGACTGGCCGCCGACCTCCGTTCCTGGGACCACGCCGTCAAGGACCTCTTCACCCGCGCCCTGTCCCTCCTGGACACCCTCACCCCGGACGCCCGGTGACCCCGCAGGTAGGCATCGATCCGGCCCTGATGACCCGGCTCATCAACGCCATGCGACGAACCGCCCGAACCCTCCCCGAAGTCGCCGTCCGCATCGAACGCGATCTGACCGCCCTGGGCCTCCATGTGTGGGGCCCTTCCCACCTCCACACCGTGGCCCGCCGCCTGACCGACGAACTCCCCGCCCTTCAAGGCCGCCTGGACCTCATCCTCGCCACCCCCGACCGCACCCTCGGCAAGGACGGCCTCCTCTGGGCCGACGAATCCGCCTGGCTCTCCAAGTCCCCCGCCGAAGGCACCACCAACGCCCAGCTTCTCACCACCCGCCTCCGCACCGAGCTCACCGCCCACGCCCTGACCCCGGAAACAGTCGCCGCCCTGGAACGCCACAAGAACGACCCGTACTTCGCCTTGGCCTTCACCCAGTTGATCAGCCCAGCCGAACTCAGAACCCTGATCGCCCGCGCCTACGGGCCGGGCCTCCCGCCCTCAGAACGCCCCCTCCAGTACGACGTGGCAACCCAGGACCGCCTGACCACCATCCTGAGCACCCTGCTGGCCACGGCCTCCCGAGGCGCCGGCCGACTCACCCTCCCACCGGACTACGCCGACCTCCTGACCGCCGACCTCCACCTCCCAGAAAACGCCTTCGCCCTCAAACGTCTCCTCCAGGACGGCACCTTCGACCACACCTTCCTCCTGACATTGGTCCGCAAGCTCTACGACCTCGACCTCGCCCACCCGCCGGACCTCTCACTCCCCCGCGACATGTGGACGACCCCCGGCCCCCGCGACACCTCCGCCGGCGACCTCAGCCCGATGGGCACCGCCCTGGCCGCCCTCGCCCACCACCCCGCCGTAGCCCAGGACTTCTTCACCGACCCGGCCCGCCGCCCCCTGGCACATCTGATGCGCACCCACCCCTGGCACGGCACCGCCGGAACGGACCTCGCCTGGGCCATCGAATCCGCCACCACGGAATTCCGCGACCACGACCTCCCCCCAGCAGAAAGCCGCGGCTACAAATCCGCCCTGATCGCCTCCTGGGCTCTGCACTTCTGGAGCGACCCGAAGGTCCAGAAGAACCTGCCTGAGTCCCGCCTCCATGTCGGCAGAATTCTCGCTCAGTTCACCGGAGACGTGCACCGCGCCGCAGGATCATTCAGCGAAGAAATTCCAGGAGTGGTGATGTATGAGGATCCGGACAAGAACCTGCGCGGCATAGAGCCCTATGGCACACGCATCAATGCGAGGGAGCTGAGAGGCCTGCTCGCATGGGCTTTCTGTGATGAGGAAGCTTTCAAGAGCGTCTCAGCCGCACACGGCGCTTACGCCGCCGCAATGCTGGACGAGGTGGCGAGCAAGGTCGCGCTGGAAGTGGAGGCCGCCTTCGACGCGTGGCGCACAGCCCACCCGGGTGCCACTGACCAGGAAAAGGCCGCAATGCGACAGGACATCTTGGAGGAACACATGGCCCGCAGCGGAGGAGCCGAGTTCTCCAGGGCCGCGCGCAGTCTCAGCAGAGCGACCTGGGCCATCTCGGACGCTGCGCAGATCGGCGACATCTCGGCCGCCGCGGAGAACGACGCGCGCATGAGCACCTTCAAGGAACTGGCCAAAGGTGTGGTGGAACTGGCTCCCGGGCCACCTGGCATGTTCATCGGCGTCATCGCTGAATCCGCCACGACGAGCATCTTCGGAAAAATCAGGACCAGCGAAGAAGAGCGCGTCCGTCAGGAGGCGGACAGTGCCTTGCGCACCACCCAGAACATGTTCGCCGACGTCACCGTCAGAGCCATGATGCGCCACGGCCTCTTCGGCGATGCGACCGCCATTACGCATCCCTACCGCCATGAGGATTTCTCCCCGGGCGCCGAGGGTCACTTCCTCAAGGACGGGCAGATACCGCCACCGACGGAGATGTCGCCTGCCCAGCGCATCGCCTACCAGGACTGGCTGGGGCTCAACGAGACCGGGCGCGTGTTCGGCCGACCGGACGAGTCCATTGAGATCGGGTTCCACAGCGCCGAGGCCTACTACTCCGGAAACGGCTCATGAGAGTGCCGCCGGGGGCGGCCATGTTTCTTGCCGTCCTCGTCACCGCGGCGTCCTGCGCTGCTCCCTCTCCTCCACCTGACGCCCGTCCCTTGGGCGACGTGACCGCGGCCCCACAGGAGTGCGGTCTGATCGCGGTGAACGCCATCACCATCGCCACCGGTCTCACCGAATACAGGGCCTATGGCACTAAGACCGACATGGGTCGCCGCTTCGAGTCGTGCACCGTGCGTAAGAAAACGGCGTCGGATGACGAGCAAGGGCTTCTGATCGAGGTGTTCGAGCCTTCCCCGATCAGCCCTGAGGGGCTGGAGAATACAAAACGCATGAACCGGGGAGACGATCTTCCTGATGGGCTTGGGCCTGGGTTTGTGGCGCGTCGGAAGAATGCTCGGGGGCGGAGCATCGCGTTCGTCTATGGGTGGACGGGTGACTACGAGAAGTTGCTCACCGTCAACATTATGGAGGGTGCGCCGGGGCGGGATTCCGTGGCGGATGCGGTGGAGTTTTTTCGGCAGCTTAAGCCGGTGTTGCTGGGCAAGCGGTCAGGTGAGGAAGCGGTGGATGTCGGTTAGCTCCAGCGTTGTGAGGGGTGAGGTGCCAGGCGGTGCGGGTGGTGCCCAGGGGCAGGCCCGACCAGGTGGCCAGGTCCTCCGGGGTGGCGGGGTGGTGGGGTGGTGGGCTCGGCGGTAGCGGGTGGCGAGTTCTTTGAGTGCGCGGTCCTTCGAGGGTTCGGGGACTATGGGGCGGCCCAGCCAGTCGGCTGCGTGGACGTAGGTGGGCTTGCCGGCGCGTGACGGGCCGAGGACGGCGAGGCCGTGGTGGGCGGCGAGGGCCACCAGGTGGACGATGCCTTGGCCCCGGGCTCGGCCTGACAGGCGGTCTTCCAGCTCTGCCTTGGTCAGGGGGCCCTGGCCTTCCGGGGCGCGGGTGATGAGGCTCAGAAGGTCGTCGCCGGTGACGCCTTCCTGGGCCAGACGGCGCAGGGTGTTCGTGGGGCGGCTGGTCAGGGCGTGGAGCCTCGGGAGGTCGTCCACGTGGACGAAGTGGAGGGTGCCCCGGGAGCCCCACGTTCTGACGATCTCGCGGGCGTGCCAGGCGGCTTCCACGTCGGCGCGGGTGAGGGTGGCGGAGCGGGCGCGGAAGGCGAGCAGCGCGGACGGTACGTCCTGGGCCTGCACGGCGCCCAGGTGGCGGACGATGTCCCCGGCGGTCAGGCCCGGCAGGCGGTGCAGCAGCTGGACCTCGACGCTTCTCGGCATGCCGGGCGGCGCTCTCAGGCGGCCTGGGGGACGGGCATGGTGGTCAGCAGTTCCGTCAGGGCGGTGGCCGCCGTGAAGTCGCGGAGTTCGGCTTCCGGGGTGAGGATGAGGCGGTGGGCGAGGACGGGGACGGCCAGGGCCTTGACGTCCTCGGGCACCACGTAGTGGCGTCCCGCGGCGGCGGCCTTGACGCGGGCGGCGCGCAGCAGGGCGAGGCTGCCGCGTGGGCTGGCGCCGAGCCTGAGGTGCGGGCTCGTACGGGTCGCGGCGACCAGCGCGACGATGTAGTCGTAGACGGGGTCGGCGACGTGGATGCGCGAGGCGAAGTCGATCATGCCGGCCACGTCCGACGAGCGCGCCACCACGGGCAGCCGTTCGACCTGCGGCCCGGTGGGCATGCCCTTGAGCACCTCGACCTCGGAGGCGTGATCGGGGTAGCCGACGGAGATCTTCATCAGGAACCGGTCGAGCTGGGCTTCGGGCAGCGGGTACGTGCCGTCCATGTCGACGGGGTTCTGCGTGGCCACGACGAGGAACGGGCGGGGCACCGGGTGCGGCTCGGCGTCGACGGTGACCCGGCGTTCCTCCATGACCTCCAGGAGCGCGGCCTGCGTCTTCGGTGAGGCGCGGTTGATCTCGTCGGCGAGCACGATGTTGGCGAAGACGGGCCCGTGGTGGAACTCGAACGTCTGCTGCGCCTGGTTGAAGATGGACACGCCGGTGATGTCGCTGGGCAGCAGGTCGGGCGTGAACTGGATGCGCCGCCACTCGGCGTCCACGCTGGCGGCGAGCGAGCGGGCGAGCGTGGTCTTGCCGGTGCCGGGGACGTCCTCGACGAGCAGGTGCCCTTCGGCGAACAGGCAGATCAGGGCCAGCTCGATGGCCTCGTGCTTGCCCCTGATGATGCGTTCGATGTTGGTGGCGAGCAGGTGGAAGCGCTGGGCGAACTGGCCGGCGAGCTGCGCGTCGTGCTGCTGGAGGTAGGCGGAGGGGTCGTGCGGCCCGGTGTGCTGGGGGTGTGCGGCCTGCTGCTGGTACGCCGGCGCGACCGGCGCGCCCGGGTCCTGGTAGCGGGCGGCGTGGTCCTGGTAGTGGTACTGGGTCAACTGAGTCCCCTTCTCAGCCGGCGCACTCGGAGAGCGGCCCTCCGGGGAGGCAGCGGCGAGGACAGCCGGCACACCGCTACACACCCCGATATTTCCGACTGCACACCGTTCGCCCCCGTATTACCGGGGATCACCCTAGCGCTCGGGAATCACTCGCGCGCGCGTACCGGCTGGTAGCGCTGGGACTCCGGGTGCGGGCGTGCGTGGAGTGTCGGTCCGAAGCCGTACCTTAGTGCCCGTGTCCGAACAGCCCCTGACCCTCGACTCCGTGCTCACCGACGAGGCGGTCCTGTCGACCTACCGCCGCATGTTCGCCGCGCTGGCCCGCGACAGCGGGGCGGTGGTCGACGATCCCGCCCTGGTCGACATCGCCGAGACGTTGTTCGCGGCGTTCGCCGAGGCGGGCGAGGAGTGGCTGACGCACGAGCAGATGCGCTTCGCCTGCCGGGCCTACCCGACCGACCAGTTCGACAACCGGCTGCGGGTGCTCAAGGGGCTGGGCGCGATCCGCGAGGTGTTCCCCAAGCCCAACCAGCTCCGCTACCGCGCGTCGTTCACGAGCGTGGTGGGGCTGATGTTCATCAGGCGGATGACGGACGACGGCGGCCAGTCGGAGATGCACCGGCTGCTGGCGCTCGAAGACCTCAACGTCGCCGACCCGCGCACGACGATGGAGGAGGCCAGGCAGAGCGCGCTCAACCTGGCGCGGGCGTTCCGGCTGTGGGCGCTCGAGCTGATCACGCTCACCACCGGCACCATCGAGGAGCTGCGCGAGCAGGCGCCCAAGCTGTGGGGCACCGAGGAGATCGCGCGGCGGGCGCAGGGCCTGCACGGCACGATCCTGACCCGCTGGCCCGAGCTCGACCGCGTCTGCACCGACCTGCGCGCGTCCATCTACGCCTACAGCGACGCCTCGCGCAGGGCGGCCGGCCGGCTGGCCGACTCGGCGGGCACCACCCGCAACCTCACGCTGCTGCCGACCGAGACGTGGCGCACGTTCGCGCAGACCGCGCCGAAGGAGCGGCTGGCGGCGGTGCTCGACGGGTTCGTGTTCGACGCGCCCGCGCCCTGGCACGACCCGGCCGCGATCGCCCGCGCGGTCGACGAGGCCCCGCGCCCGGCGCCGGCGCAGCCCACTCCCCCGCGCTCCAATCTGCCCGATCCTGGTCCTGATTCCGAGCTCGGCGCCTCGCAGGACGCCGTGCTCGAGCGATTGCGCGAGACGGCCGAGTCGCTGCTCGGCGGGTCGGAGCGGGTGGCGCTGCGCGACGTGCTGGGCTCCGACTGGGTGGCCGCGCGGCGGGTGCTGGCCGACCTGACCACCGTCGATCTGCGGCCGGAGCTGCCCTACCGGCTGGTCTGGGCCGACGGGCTCAGCATCGACCCCGATCGTGAGCCGGCCTGGCTGTCCGACGGTCACCTGGAGCGTGTCCATGGCTGAGCATCCCGAGCCCGCCGCCGTCGCCCACGCGCGCGCCCGCGCGGGCGGCCCCGTCAGGCTGGGCGCGGCCGAGCCTGCGCCGCCCGGCATGATGCGGCTGACCAGGGCCGACTCCACCGGCGAAGCGCTGCCGGTGTGGCCGGACGGGGTGACGCCCGCGCTGCTCGACGAGCACCAGGTGCCGCCCGTGGCGGTGGAGCGCTCCGGCGAGACGCGGCGGGTGCTGGCGGCGGTGCTCAAGTGCTGCTGGCACGACCTGTCCGCCGACCCGTGGCCGGGCCGGCCCGCGCCCGTCGACCTGGTGCTCGACACCTACCGCGAGCTGATCGGCCGCACCGACGACCTCATGCGCAACTGGGCGGTGGGCGCGCTGCGGCGGCTGCACGACTCCGCGTGGGTGGTGATGGGCGACGGCGTGGTCACGCTGGGCCCGCGCTGCGCCCTGTGGCCGGTCGAGTCGCACGCGCAGCTGCAGGAGCTCGTACGCAGGCTGCCCGAGCCGGTCCGGCCCGAGCTGACCGTGGTGCCCGACGACGACCTGGTGAACGCCGAGAACGGCGAGGCGGGCGGCCGGGCGGAGGCGGCGGTGGCCGAGTTCGACGACCTGCTGAGCGGCTACGACGAGCGGCGGCGGGCCGAGCTGGTGGCGGCGTACATGGTGATCGAGCACGCGGCGGAGCCGGTGCAGGAGGTGCGCTTCGCCGCGCTGCGCGACCCGGCGCTGCGCCACACGCTGGGCGAGATGCTGGCCAGGCGCGGCCGCACACTGATCCAGCACCGGGACCGCTGGGCCTCCGGCTACGACGACGCCGTCGCCGCCCGCATCGGCGCCGAGGGGCCGGCCCGGCTGGGGGTGAGCGAGCGCGCGGTGCTGACGCTCGTGCTCGTGCACTCGGTGGCCATTCCGCGCGCCGAGGGCCTGCTGCCCGAAGACTCCTGGCTGTCGCCGCACCCCACGCCGGCCGACGAGCTGCGCCGCCACACCCAGCTGCCGATCGGCGAGCTGGAGTCGGCGCTGCGGGTGCTGCGGCACGCGGGGCTGATCAGCCAGGTCAAGGCGGGCGAGGAGGCGGGCGGCTACGTGCCGGGGCCGCAGTTCCACCGGCTCACCCCGGCGGCGCGGCGGCGGCTGCAGGAGGAGCTGATCCTCGCGGCCGGCCCCAGCACGCCGCTCGCGGCGGCCGTGCTCGCCAGAAGATCGGCCAGATGAGATCACATGTCAGCGTTGATGAGGGATGGAAGGGTCACGGGGGTTCAGGTGTCACAGGTGGAGAACGTCGTCGGAGACCGGGTGCTGATCGCCGTGCAGGCGGTCAACATCTCACGGTTGTCGACCCATCCGGTGCCCACCGTCCCCGGCACGCTGATCGTGGTGGCGGGCGCGGGGCCGAAGGACTCCAACGGGGCGGGCAAGTCGTCGTTCATCGCCTCGATCACGGCGCTGCTCGGCGACGAGCAGTGGCGGTTCGCGTCGGGCGCCAAGGCGGTGTCGGAGCTGCTGTTCAACGCGGAGCTGGCCAGCGGCGCCGGGTCCAGGCAGTGGGCGAGCGCCGACCACGGCTACATCGTGGGCGTCTTCGGGCCGCCCGGCATGGACGGGTTCGCCCCGCCTGCCGCTGAGCCGCAGGAGCCCGCGGCCGACGGTGAGCTGTTCGAGGTGCCCGACACCTCGGGCGGCGCCATGACCGTGTGGCTGCGGGTCAACCAGGAGGCGCCGCACCTGGAGATCCGCTGGCGCGAGGGGGTGCACCTGGCGGCGTCGCCGTCGGAGGCGGAGCGGGTGGCGCGGGCCGACGAGATCTGGGCCTCGCTGCCGCGCTCGGCGGGGCGGCGCGACGTCGTGGCCCGCGACCTCACCAAGGTCCTCTACGGTGACCGGGTCAGGTGTGTGTCGTTCCTGTCCACGTCCGTACGCAGCAAGGTCGCCACCAACCTGCTCTCCCAGCCGCTCAACGAGATCTCGCCCGAGCGGGTCTTCGAGGCCATCGCCGCGCTGACGGGCCTCGACGCCGAGCTCGAGCAGGAGCGCGAGGCGCGCCGCGACGAGCACGCCAAGCGCGTGCGGGCGGCGCAGGCGGCCGACCGGCTGGCCGAGTTCGAGTCGGAGTCGAAGGCGCTGCTGAGCACGTTCGACCGGCGTGACCAGGCGCGCGTCAGATTGGCCGACGCGCTGCGGTGCTGGCGCGGGCGGCAGGCGCGCAAGCTGGCCGACGCCGCCGCGAAGGACGAGGCGCTGGCCGCCGACCTCGGGCGGCACCGGGCGGCCGGTGAGGCGGCGGCCGAGGCGGTCGCCCTGGTCAAGGCGGAGATCTCCACCCTGCGCGAGGACACCCTCGATCGGCAGGTCTCCGAGGCGCGCAAGGAGCTGGCGGCGCTGCAGGCGCGGGCGGGCAAGCTCGACGCCGACCGGGCCGTCACCGAGAACTCCGCCGACGAGCTGCGTGGGCTCGTCCCCGCGCTGGAGGAGACGCGCCGTTTCGCCGACGGGCGTGACGTGCCGGCGGCCGAGCGCGAGCTGGGCGAGGTGCGGCTGCGGCTCAACGAGGCGCTGAAGGCGCTCGGGGTGGCCGACCAGGAGGTGGCCTCCGCGCAGGCCGCGCTCGACGACGCCGAGGGCGGGCCGGCGGCGGCCCAGCTCGACGCGCTGGCGGCGGCGGGCATCGGCGCGACCGGGCTGCTCGACGCACTCGACGTGGCCGAGCAGGCCCGCGACGCCAGCCCGTCCAGCGGCGGTCCCCGGGGGGCAGGACGGGGCGCGGGCTCCGGCGGCGGGCGCGGGCCCGCCGCCAAGGGGACGGCCGGCGCCGGTGACGCGCAGGAGGCCGGTGTTGTTGAAGGAGCGGCGCTGGGGGCGGCGCTCAAGGCTCGTTACGGGAAGCCCGCCGCGGTCGGTGACCTGCGGGGGTGGCCGCACGAGCACGCCGTGATCGTGGACGCGGGGCAGCTCGACGCCGCCGCCGCTGCCCTGGCCGACCTGCCGGGGTCGGTGCTGGTGAGCGCGGCGGGGGTGAGCGTCGTCGGGGCGTTCGACGGGGTGGCGACCGGGCGCGAGGCCCGCATCAAGGCCGCCGAGCAGCGGCTCAACCGGGCCAAAGACGTCCAGGAGAGCGCCGCCCAGGCCGTACGCGAGGCCGAGGAGGCGGTCGCCGAGGCGCAGCGGCGGCTCGAAGGGGCCAGGGCCGGGGTGCGGCTGGCCGAGCTGGAGGTCAAGCTGGGCGAGCGGCGGGCCAAGCTGGCCGAGCTCAACGCCGCCATCGAGGAGCTGGCCCCCAAGGTCGCCGAGGCCGAGCGTCAGGCGGGTGCGCTCGACTTCCGCGCCCGTACACGTGACATGGAGATCGAGCGGATGGAGGGCCGCAGGCACCGGCACGAGAGCGAGCGGGCACAGGCCCGCGACCAGGAGTCCAAGGTCGCCGCAGAACGCGAGGCGCTCAAGCTCGACGCGCTGGCCGCCGACTGGGGCGGCACGGTCGGGACCGCCCGCGAGTGGCTCGACGCGCTGTCCGACGACGAGCGGCCGCGCACCGCCGACGAGTGGTGGCGGGCCGCCGAACGCCTCCTCGACCAGGCGTTGCGTGACACGTTCCCGGACGACGACGCGGAACTGCCCGAGGAGCTGCGCTTCCTGCTGAGTGAGCGGGAGGGCAGCACGGCGCGGGAGCAGGCGACGTTTTCGGCGGTGTGCGGGTCCCTTTCGTCCTATCTGCGGGGCCAGGAGGAGTACGAACGCCACCAGCGCCGCCAGATCGAGGCCCAGCTCGTCACCCGGCAGCGCGACCTGGCCGCGGCGGCCAGAGGCGCGGAGGAGGCCGCCCAGTCCACGGCCGTGCACCGGGCCGCGCTGACGGCCGCGATCAAGGCCCGTCTCACGCGGGTGGCCGAGGAGTTCGACAAGCTCGACACCTCCTACGGCGGTTACGGCGCCACCCTGGAGTTCCCGGTGCCGCCCGCGCCGGCCGACCCCGAGCAACGCTGGCAGTGGCGGGTCACGCCGAAGTGGCGGCGGGGCGAGGGGCAGGGGTTCGTGCCCTACAACCGGCGGGCCAACACCGCGCTCATGGACGAGAAGGCCGTCAAGCTGGTGTGCGCGGCGGCCATCGCCTCGTCCGGGGGCGGCCACCTGTGCCTGGTGCTCGACGAGCTCGGGCGCAACCTGGGCAAGGAGCATCGGCGGGAGGCCGTCGCGCTGTTCCGGCGGATCGGGGAGACGTACGGGATCACGGTGATCGGGGCGCTGCAGGACGACATGGAGCCGTACGCGATCGACGCCTGCGGCCAGTACATCAAGCTGCGGCGGTCGTCGGACGCCATGCCGTACAACGAGCCGCCGGTCATCGTGGGGCACGACCAGCACGCGGAGCGGGTGCGGGCGCTGGCGGCGTACGTCGAGCGGTGAGCACTCACCTGGGTGGCGGGCCGGTGTAGGAGGCGCGCAGGCGGAGGAGGGAGCCGCGGCGATACTCCTCCATCGCGTGCGCCAGCCAGCCCGCCGCCCTGGCCACCCCGAAGATCGCCTCGCCGGCGCCGCGGGTCATGCCGCTGACGGTGACGAGGGTGGCGAGGGCGAGGTCCACGTTCGGGTGCGGGAGGCGGCGACGGCGCATCTCGGCCAGTACGGCGTCCAGCGCCGCCATCTGCTCGCCCGCCGGACCACCGGACGGCATGGCGGCCTTCTTGAGCAGGTCGAGGAGGAGGGTGGCGCGGGCGTCGCCGCTCTTGTAGACGCTGTGGCCGAAGCCGGGGATGCGTTCGCCGCGCCGTAGCCGCTCGCCGATCACGCGCGGGGCCTGGCCCGGGTGGGTGATCTCGGCCAGGAGGCGCTCCGCGGCGTACGAGGCGCCGCCGTGCAGCGGGCCGCTCAGCACGCCGAGGCCGGTCAGGACCACCGCGTACGGGTCGGCCTTGGCGGAGGCGGCGACCCTGGCGGCGAGCGTGGAGGCGGCCAGTTCGTGGTCGGCCAGCAGCACCAGGGCGGCCCTCAGCGCGTCGAGCAGGCCGGGGCTGGCAGGGTGCGGCGACAGGCGGGCCCAGAGGCGTTCCGCGATCGTGCCACCCTGGGGGCGGTCGTCGCCGAGGGGCGGCATCGCGTCCACCATGCCCGCGATCAGGCGGCGGGCGGTGGCGGTGACCGATGCGGGGTCGAGCTGGTAGCGCAGGGAGTCGGACGCGCCGAGGACCGTGACGATGACCTGGAGGCGGTCGAGCGGCAGGAGGTCGCCGGGCAGGCCGCGCTGGGCGGCGACGGCGGCCCGCAACCCGTCGCCCGGCTCGAACCGCCACCCGTCCCGGCCGATCGCCGGCCCCGGCGACCCGTCCTGCCCGCCCGGGCTCTCCGACCGCCCCAGCCCGTCCGGCCTGCCCGCACCCTCCGACCGCCCCAGCCCGGCCGAAAGCGCCCGCCCCAGCCCGTCGGAGAGCGCGCGCCCTTCCGACTGCGCCAGCCTGGCCGAAAGCGCCCGCTCCTCCGACCGCGCCGGCCCGGCCGGACGTTCCTGCTTGGGGCGGCGGGGCCGGGCCGGGCGGTGCCAGATGGCGGGGTCGCCGGTCCACAGCCACTCCGCGACCGTCTCGAACGGCGCCGTGCCGGCGAGGGTCAGCGCGTCCGCGCCCCGGTAGTAGGGCCGGTCCACGCCGAGCGACGTGACGGCCGACTCGATGACCAGCTCAGGCGGCTGGGCGCGGGGCCGGCCGCGGCGGGCGAGGCGTTCGATCTCCTCGGCGGAGAACAGGCTGCGCCGCCCGTCCTCGCTGTGCCGCCGCTGCACGACGCCGCGGCTCACGTACGCGTACAGCGTGGCGGGTTTGACCCCGAGCCGCTCCGACGCCGCGGCCGCGTCGATCCACTCCACCCCGAAGGCCCTTCACGTTGACGACCGTCAACGTTGATTGAAGCACGGCCGTCAGAGGGTGCGGTCGCCGGTCTCCGGCAGGGCGAGCAGGCAGAGCAGGCTGAGGACGGCCATCGCGGAGACGTACCCGCCGACGGCCAGCGCGCCGAGCCCGCTCGCCTGCATGCTGGTGGCGACCAGGGGCGGCACCGCGCCGCCGAGCACGCCGCCGAGGCTGTAGGCGACGGACGAGCCGCTGTAGCGGTATTCGGTGTTGAACAGCTCGGGCAGGTAGGCCCCCATCGGCCCGAAGACCAGGCCCATCAGCCCGAGCGCGCCCGCCAGCGCGAGACCGACGAGGAAGATCACCCGGGTCTCCATCAGCGGGAACATCACCAGCCCCCACACGATGGCGGCGATCACGCCGGTGATCAGCGTACGGCGGCGGCCCAGCCGGTCGGACACCATGGCCGAGACCACCGTGCCGGCCGCCATGAACACCACGCCGATCATCGACAGCGCGAGCATCGTGGTCTTGGAGATCTCGAGGACGTCGGTGCCGTAGGCCAGGCAGTAGGTGGTGGCGGTGTAGAAGAGCGTGTACGCGATGGTCATGGCGCCGGCGCCGAGCAGGACGCGCCGCCACTGGTGCCGCATCAGGCCGGCGAACGGCACCTTGGCGATGCGGCGCTCGTCCATGGCGGCCTGGAAGACGGGGGTCTCGGAGATCTTGAGCCGGACGTACAGACCGACGATCACCAGCAGCAGGCTCCCCACGAACGGCAGCCGCCATCCCCAGCTCTCGAACTGCCCGTCGCTCAGCGTCTCGCCGAGCACCAGGAACAGCCCGTTGGCCACGATGAACCCGGCCGACGGGCCGAGCTGGGGGAACATGGCGTACAGGCCGCGCTTGCCGGGCGGTGCGTGCTCGGTGGCGAGCAGCGCCGCGCCGCCCCATTCGCCGCCGAGGCCGATGCCCTGGGTGAAGCGCAACAGCACGAGCAGGACGGGCGCGATCACGCCGATGGCGGCGTAGCCGGGCAGCAGGCCGATGGCGACCGTGGACAGCCCCATCACCAGCAGGGACACGACCAGCATGGACTTGCGGCCGATGCGGTCACCCCAGTGCCCGAACACGGCCGAGCCGAGCGGGCGCGAGATGAACGCCACGGCGAACGTCGAGAACGCGGCCAGGCTGCCCGCCACCGGGTCCATCTCGGGGAAGAAGGCGGTGTTGAGCACCAGGGCGGCGGCGGTGCCGTAGATGTAGAAGTCGTAGAACTCGATCGCGGTGCCGATGAGGCTGGCCGCCGCGATCCGGGACCGGCTGGGGGCGCCGGTCTGGGGGGAAACCTTCATGCTGTCTCACTATGCGGACGATCGTCTTGTGAATCGATACGAGGACGCTATCACCTGGGGTGATGTTAGGTTTCACTACGGGACGTTCGCGAAGAAGGAGTGGATTTGGCGGTCGAGCTGGTGATCTTCGACTGTGACGGGGTGCTGGTGGACAGCGAGCCGATCTCCGTACGCGTGGGGCTGGCGGCCCTGCGGCGGCTCGGCCGGGACATGACCGAGGACGAGTACATCGAGCTGTTCGTCGGGCGTACCGGCGACTACTGGGAGCAGTACGTCGGCGCGACCCCGCCCGGGTGGCGCGACCGGTTCATCGCGGAGTACCGCGCCGCGGTCGACGCCGAGCTGCGCGTCGTCGAAGGCATCACCGACGTGCTCGAACGGCTCACGATCCCGTTCTGCGTGGCCTCCAACGGGCGCCACCGTACGATCCGCCACAATCTGCGGCTCACCGGGCTGGCCCACCACTTCGACGGGCGCGTGTTCAGCGCCGAGGACGTCGCCGAGGGCAAGCCGGCGCCCGACCTGTTCCTGCACGCCGCCGCCACCATGGGGGCCGAGCCTGAGGCGTGCGTGGTGGTGGAGGACAGCCCCGTCGGGGTGATGGCGGCGGTCAGCGCGGGCATGCGCTGCCTGGCCTTCGCCGGCGGCATCACGCCGGTCTCCCGGCTGGAGGGCCTGGGCGCGACGCTCTTCCATCACCCCGCCGAACTGCCCGCCCTGATCACCGCCCTCTAGAGACGGGCGTCACCCCTGGCGGGAGCGGCCGTTCTCGTCCAGGTAGTCGCGCCACGTCCGCTTGGGGGTCCAGCCCAGCATCCGGTACGCCTTCTCGCAGGAGATGCCCGAGGAGTCGACCCGGGACAGCGGGCGCAGCTCGATCTTGTCGCCGTGGATCCTGCGCAGCATGGCGGCGAAGTCGTGCCCGCCCGCGTTGTCGGGGGCGGCGATGTAGAACACCTCGTGCCCCGGCAGGTCGGACTCGACGGCCAGCACGATGGCGTCGGCGAGGTCGTACACGTCGGTGTAGCTCCAGAGCCCGGCCCCGATCTCGCCGGCGTCCCGCACCTGGGGCCCGAGGTTGCGCTCGTAGTTGCCCTCGTGCTGCACCCAGCTCGGCCGCAGCGAGATGCACCTGATGTCGGAGCGGCGCACCGCCGCGTCCATGAGCTGCTCGCCGAAGTGCTTGGACAGCGCGTACGGGTCCTGCGGCCGGGCCGGATGCTCCTCGTCCACCGGCGCGTAGTCCGGCAGGAACGGCCGCTCGGCGAAGAAGAACCCGGGGACGGTCTCGCTGGAGAGGTTGACGAACCGGGTCACCCCCAGCCGCACCGCCGCCTCGATCAGGTTGAACGTCGCCATCAGGTTGTTGTGGAACACCACGTGCGGCGCGTTGGAGGTGGGGTCGGGGATGGCCGCCGCGTGCACGATGGCGTCGGCCCCGTGCGTGATGGCGTACGCCTGCCCCGCGTCGGTCAGATCGGCCTGGAGATAGCGCGGCTCGCCCGGGTCGTGCCGCTCGAAGACGGGACGGGCCAGGTCGGTGGCGGTCACCTCGTGCCCCGCCTCGGTCAGGGCCTTGACGGCGGCCCTGCCCACCTTCCCGTGTGCTCCGGTGACGACGACGCGCATGAGCCGCTCCTCAGAGGCTGAAACCCTCGATCTCGCCCACAACCTATACCTCCCACCCCACCCTCCTCACCACCAACCCACCCACCCGCACAACGTTCCGGGCATGTGGCAACACACCGGCCGTAATCAGCAACTCCCCCGCGAACAACGCATCCCCCCACAATCTCCTTCGGTGGCCCGCAAACGACACAAGGGCTCCCGAAGCAGAGGGGCTGACGACCTCGGGCCGCACGAACGCCACGCCCTCAAGGGCGGCGCCGTTCCGGGACCAGCGCCACGCCCTCAAGGGCGGCGCCGTTCCAAGACGAGCGCGCCTTGCAGGTGGCGGCCCCCCTTCCCCAGCCGGGGCGCCGTTCCGGGACCAGCGCCGCGTCCCCAGGGGCGGCGCTGGTCCGGATGGAGCGCGCCCTGCCGGGTGGCGTTCCCCCTTCCCCGAGCTGATCGGCGGGGTGGGAGGTCAGCTGACGCCGACGGCGCTCAAGGTGGAGCCGGTGCGGGTTTTGGTGACCTTGAGCTGGGCGGTGATGCGGGAGCGGAGTTCGGGGACGTGGCTGACGATGCCCACGGCGCGGCCCCCGTCGCGGAGGCCGTCGAGGATGTCGAGGACGCCGTCCAGGGTGTCCTCGTCGAGCGTGCCGAACCCCTCGTCCACGAACAGCGTCCCCAGCTCCGCGCCGCCCGCCTCGGCGGTGACGACGTCGGCCAGCCCGAGCGCCAGGGCCAGCGAGGTGATGAAGCTCTCGCCGCCGGACAGCGTGGCCGGGTCGCGGTCGACGCCGGTCCAGCCGTCGGCCACTTTCAGGCCCAGCCCGCCACCCGCACGCCCGCGCGCCCCGGCCGTCTTCCCCAGGTCGTGCCTGAGCAGGTAGCGGCCGCCCGACATGTGGTCGAGCCGCTCGTTGGCGGCGGCCACGACCTGCCGCAGCCGCTCCCCCAGCACGAACGACGACAGGCTCATGCTCCACTGGTTGTCGCTGGACGTGCCGCTGGCCAGGGACGCCATGCGTTCGGCGAGGCGGTGCCGGTCGGCGGCGGGACGCCAGCGTTCGAGGTGCCCGGCCAGCTCGTCGCGCAGCTCGGCCAGCCGCCGCGCCCTGGCCGCCGCCCGGTCGCGTACGCTCGCCAGCCGCGTGTGCTCCTCCTCCAGCGCGTCACGTTCCGCCCCTGCCGCGGCCAGGTCGGGCGCGGGCTCGGCCGCGGCGGCCACCAGCTCGGGGTCGGCGAGCACGCCGCTGACGGCCGCGTGCTGGTCGTCGAGCCGGCGCAGCAGCTCGGCCTGGCGCTCCCGCTCGGCCGGGCTCCGGTACGCGGCCTCCGCATCGCGCACATCGCCGAACCCGGCCTCCGCCGCCGCCTCCTCGGCCGCCCGCTTCGCCCCGGCCAGCTCGTCCCTGGCGGACACCGCCGCCTGCGTCGCCTCCAGCGCCTCACGCAGCAGCCCGGCCTCGTCGTTCAGCCGGGACAGCCGGGCGGTCAGCGTGGCGTCGCCGCCGCGCGCCGCGTCGAGCCGCGCGGTGAGCCGTCCCGCGTCGCCGCTCAGCTCCTCGTGCCGGGTACGCGCGGCCGCGAGGCGCGCCGCCACCCGGCGCCCCTGCTCCTCCAGTTCGCCACGCTCGCGCCCGAGCCGCGCGGCCTCCTCCGCGAGCCGAGGCTCCCCGGCCGCCGAGTCCTGAAGCCTGCGCAACTCACGCTCAGCCGCCGCCAGCACCATCTCAGCCTCAAGCTCAAGGCCGAGCCGCGCCTCATGCCCCCGGCCGGCCGCAGCGTCGTCGAGATCCAGCCGCGCCATGACACCCGCCTGCGCCCGGTCGGCCAAGGCGTCGTCGAGATCGAGCTGCGTCATCACACCCGCCTGCCCGGTCTCCCCCTGCGCCTGGCCGGCCACGGGATCCAGGTCGAGCTGAGCGCGTACGCGGGCCCGCTCGGCCTGCCGCTGGGCCCGGTGGGCTCGGGTGGCGGCGAGGGCCTCGGCGATCTCGCGGGCCTCGTCGCGGACGCGTTCGCGGTCGGACTCCACCCTCTCGAGCGCCTGCGCCAGGGCGGGCTCGCGGTCGGCGACCGCCTGGAGGCGGGCCAGCTCCTGCCCGGCCTGCTCCACGTGCTCCTCAGCGGTGGTCACGTCGAGGCCGTCGGTGGCCGCGGCGGCGTCGGCGTGGCGGGACTCCAGCGAGGCCAGGGTACGTTCGGCGGCCTCGCGTTCGGTCAAGGCGGCGTCGTGGGCGGCCTCGGCCTCGCGTTCGTCGTCGGCGGACGGAGCGCTCGGAGCGGGCGCGGCGGGGTGGGGGTGGTGCTCGGAGCCGCAGACGGCGCACGGCTGCCCGTCGGCGAGATCGCGCGCCAGCTCGGCCGCCATGCCGTCGATGCGGGCCTGCCGCAGGTCGAGCCAGCGTTCGCGGGCGGCCTGGGCCTGGTCGACCAGCACCTGGTGCGCGGCCCGCGCCGATTCGAGCTCGCCCGCGAGCCTCTCGCGGCGGTGCGTCGCCTCCAGCGCGACCCTGGCCGACTCCAGCGCCGCCGTCTGGGCGGGGATGGCCGCGGCCTGGGCGCGTGCGTCGGCCAGCGCGGCCTCCGCCCCGGCGAGCCGGGCGGGCAGCTCGGCCTCCGCGGCGGCCACCTCGGCCTCGCGCTGCGCCAGCCCGTCGAGCTCGGCCGCCAGCGCGGCCAGCTCGCCGTCGATCTCGATGAGGTGCGCGGCGGCGTCACGCGCGGCCTTGGCGGCCGGGATCCGCGCGGCGTCGGTACGGGCCAACGCCAGGCCCGCCTCGGCCCGCTCGATCAGGGCGGGCAGCTCGGCCAGCCGGGCGATCACGCGTTCGTCGGCGCGCACCAGCTCGGCCAGTTCGTCCTCGACCCGCAGCAGGTCACGCCTGACCACGGAGAGCCTGGCCTCCTCGGTCAGCAGCTCCTGCAGCCGCGCGATCTCGTCCTGCCGCGCCCGCTCCAGCGCCGCCAGCTCCCCGACGCTGGGCCCACCCTCGTCGATCCGCCGCTGATCGCCGAACCGCTCGCCGGGGGATCCGTCGGAGGCGGAGGGGCCGGAGGAGGACAGGAGGGGGCGGGCGCGGGCGAGGGCGTCGGCGGCCAGGGCGCGGGCCTTGGCAGCGGCTTCTGCGCGTTGCCCGGCGGCCGTGATCAGGGGGACGACGCGGTCGGCTCTGGCCGCGTCGTCGAGGATGGCCTGCAGGTCGGCGCGCTCGTCGGCACGTTCGTCGAGGGTGCGGCGCAGGGTGAGCGCCTCGGCGTACCGGCGCTGCCGTTCGGCCAGGGCGGCGGCCTGCTCGAAGCGGGTGCGCGCGGCGCGTACGGCGACGCCTGCCGCGGTGTGCTCTTCCTCGGCTCGCGTCACGACGGCCCGCGCGGCGGCGAGCAGCGCGCCCGCCCACGGCAACGGCTCCTCCTCCGGCGACGGCACCTCCCCGGCGGCCGAGGCCACCGGCTCGGTGGGCTCGGTGAACTCAGGGTCCGGGGTGAGGGAGTGCAGGAGGGTGGGGCCGGCGGCTTCTTCCAGGCGTTTGACGGCGAAGTCGACCTCCTGGCGGAGGTCCTGGGCTTCGCGCCAGGCCTGTTTGCGGTGTTCGGCCAGCCACGACTCGGCCGAGGTGAAGATCTTGACGGTGAAGAGGCGTTCGAGGAGTTGGGCGCGTTCGTCGCCGGCGGCGCGCAGGAAGCGGGCGAAGTCGCCCTGCGGCAGCATGGCCACCTGGCAGAACTGGTCGGCGTTCATGCCGAGCAGCTGCCCGACGAGGTCACCGGCCTCGTCGAGGCGGGTGGTGAGGCCGTGCCAGTCGGCGCCCTGCCACTCCGACAGCACGACCTTGGACTTCTCCTCGGTGACGCCCGTGCCGCGCAGCTTGGGCCGCTGCCAGGCGGGTGAGCGCTGGATGCGCAGTAAACGGCCCCGGAGGGTCACCTCAAGGGTCACCGAAGGGCCGGTGCCGGGCGGGGCGTGGTCGCAGCGCAGGCTGCGGGCGCTGTTGCGCTGGCCGGGCACCTGGCCGTAGAGGGCGAAGCAGAGCGCGTCGAGGACGGTGGTCTTGCCCGCCCCGGTGGGCCCGTGGACGAGGAAGAGCCCGGCCTCGGACAATGCGTCGAAGTCGACGGTCTCGGTGCCGGGGAAGGAGCCGAACGCCGTCAGCGTGAGCCGGTGCGGCCGCATCTACGCCATCGTCTCCTTCACCCTGGACGCCTCGATGGCCTGTCTTAGCAGGTCTTCCTCCTCGGGTGCGGCAGGCTCGCCGCGGACCTCCTTGACGAAGTCGAGCGCGACCTCCGCCTCGGGCCGCCCGCTGAGGCGTACGGGCTGCGCCGCGGGGACGGCCCCCACGGGCTCGAAGGACAGGGCGAGGGTGTGGGGGAAGCGGGCACGCAGCCGGTCCATCGCGGACTTGGGGCGCACCGGGTCGGTGAGGATGATCTGCAGCCAGTGGTCCTCGTAGGGGGCGTGGCGGGGATGGGTGAGCAGGTCGTCGATCTCGCCGCGCAGCCGCCCGACGGGACGGGGCACGGGAGCGGGCACGAACTCCACCTCCTCCCCCAGTGTCACCAGCCAGGAGCCCTTGACGTGGCCGACCTCGGAGAAGGAGTAGGCCAGCGGCGAGCCGGAGTAGCGCACGGTCTCGGACATGCGCTGCCGCCCGTGCAGGTGGCCGAGCGCGACGTAGTCGGCCCCGTCGAACGCCGTCAGCGGCACGTGGGCGACCCCGCCGACGCTGATGTCGCGCTCGCTGTCGCTGGCCTGCCCGCCGGTCACGAAGCAGTGGGACAGCACCACCGAGGCGCGGTGGCGGGCGGCGTCGGCCCTGATGCGGGTCATGGCGTGGGTGATGGCGGCGGTGTGGCTGCGGTCGGGCAGCTCCCACTGGGCGCGGACCAGCTCGGGCTCGAGGTAGGGGATGCCGTAGAAGGCGACGTCGTCGACCAGGACGGGCTCCCACGACTGGCCGGGCGAGGTGCGCACGTGGACGCCCGCCGCCTCGAACAGCGCGGAGCCGAACCGCAGCCGCAGCGCCGAGTCGTGGTTGCCGCTGATCAGCACCACCCGGGCCCCGGCGGCGCGCAGCCGGGCGAGCGCCTCGTCGAGCAGCGCGACGGCGTCGACGGGCGGCAGCGCGCGGTCGTAGACGTCGCCGGCCACCGCCACGACGTCGACCCGCTCGGCCCGCACTGTCTCGACCAGGTGATCGACGAACGCGGCCTGCCCCGCGAGCAGGCTCTCGCGGTGGAAGGAGCGCCCGAGGTGCCAGTCGGAGGTGTGCAGGATCCGCATGTCGCAGGAAGCTAACAGCTCTCACTGACAAATGCGGCCTCTCCAGTCCCACGCGCCGGGAGTAGGCTGAAAGATCAGCGGGCAAACCAACGCACATGGGGAGGCCGATGCGCACTGGCCGTGGCACCTTGAGCGTCGCCGCCGGTCTGGTGCTGGTGGCTCTCGCGACGGTCGGGTACGTGTTGCCGCCCGCATTCGACCCGCCGCCGCTCAAGGTCGATCCAGCTTTTCAGGCGATCCCGCCTCAGCCCGCCGAGGAGCTGAGGCCGGTGATCGCCGCCGGCGCGATCCGCGAGGAGAAGATCTCCATCCCGGCGGAGGCCCAGCGGCTCCAGGGCACGCTGCGGGTGCCGCTCACGCCTGGGCGGCACCCTGCGATGGTGTTCGTGTCGGGGTCGGGCAACGGCTCGCGTGAGGAGTTCACGCCGCAGGCGGAGTTCCTGGCGAAGGCAGGCGTGGTGACGATCGCGTTCGACAAGCGCACGATCGGTTACGACTTCCGCCGCCGCGACTTCGGCCTGCTGGCGGACGACGCGCTGCGCATGGTCGAGTACCTGCGGACGCGGCCCGAGGTCGATCCCGCGCGGGTGGGCGTGTGGGGCGTGTCCGAGGGCGGCTGGGTGGTGCCGATCGCGGCGGCCAAGAGCACGTCGGTCGGGTTCGTCGTGCTGGTGTCGTCCCCCAACGTCTCCCCGCTGCGCCAGGTCGCCTGGGCGCTGAACGAGCAGCTGCTGCGGCTGCGGGCCCCCGCCGGCGTACGCGACCTGCTGACCAGGGCGATGGGCGGGGTCGGCTTCGACTTCCTGCGCTACGACGCGATGCCCGCCTTAAGCCAGGTCAAGCAGCCGGTCCTGGCGTTCTACGGCACCACAGACCCCTCGATCCCCTTCGTCGAGTCCACCAAGGCGCTCATCACGGCGCTCGGCAAGGCGGGCAACGACGACTACACGATCCGGTTCATGGGCAAGGGCGATCACGCCATGCGGGTCAACGGCGGCGACTTCACCAGCGGCTACCTGGAGACCCTGGCCAACTGGATCAAGGGCCTGCCGCGCACCGCGAAGCCGCCGGTGCACATGGCGGGCGCGACCCCCGTGCAGCGGTTCGAGGCGAGCGACGTACCGGCCGCCCCCTGGTACGCGGGCGGCACGATGCTCGGCCTGACGATCTGCCTGGCCGCCGTCGGCTACGTGGCGGGCCCGGTGGCGGCCATGGTGGTCCGCCTGCGGCACCGCCACCAGACCCCCGTCGAGACCAACGCCCGCCTGTGGCCGCCGATCAGGCGGCGTCTGACCCGGATGGCGTGGACCGGGCTCGGGCTGCTGGCCTCGGTGGTCGCGTTCATCACGCTGCTGGTGCTGTTCTCGGTCAACCAGGCGGGCGCCTGGCCGGCCGTGCTGGCCGGCTGGCTGGTGGTGCGGCTGCTGGCCGTGCTCATGCTGATCCAGGAGGTCACGGCGGTGGCGGCGTACGTGTCGGCGCTGCGCGAGGGGCTGCAGCCGACCCGCTGGCAGTACGTGTCCGTGGCCGGCGTGCTGGGCGGCACAGGGCTGCTGCTCGTGGCCGCCGCCTACTACGGGCTGTTCTCCTTCCCCTGGTGAATGAAGGTGGCCATCCAGCGGTCGATCTCGGCGAAGACCTGCTTGCGTACGGGCTCGGCGGACAGCACGAGGTCGTGCACGCCGTCCTGGATGCGCACGCAGGTCACGTGCGGCCCGACCGAGGTGGACCAGCGGGCGATGTGGCGGGGGTCGAGCACGATGTCGGCCGAACTGGCCTCGGGGACGAAGTCGCGTACGCGCAGGCCGTTGCTTGAGGCGAGCACGAGCACCGGCACGTCCACGGAGAGCCCGCCGTGCAGCCGCCGCTGGGCGCGCCGGATGGCGGCCAGCCACATGGCGTGCACGGAGAAGCCGCCGAGCGGCTTGAGCTCCAGGTCGTAGTCCCATTCGCCGTGTTCGCTGCGGTGCAGGGTGCGGCCGTAGACGTTGCTTGAGGGCAGGGGCAGCACCCACCGCGTGTACGACAGCGGCGTCTTAAGCAGGTCGGCGGCCAGCCGCAGGTGGGTGGGCACGTTGAGGTCGAAGAACGGGCTGTTGAGCACGAGCCCCTGCACCAGGCCCCGCCCGCGCACCCGGTCGGCCCACAGGGGCGCGACGAGCCCGCCGGTGGAGTGGGCGTTGATGGTCAGCTCGTCGTGGTCGCGCCGGATGACGCGGACGGCCTCGTCGATCTCGGGGAAGTATTCTGTGACGCTCCTGACCAGGCCCCTGGTCTGGTGCGGCAGCAGGGATCGGCCGTATTTGCGCAGGTCGAGCGCGTAGAAGTCGATGCCGCGCTGGACGTAGTGGTCGGCCAGGTGGTCCTGGAAGAAGTAGTCGGTGAAGCCGTGGAGGTAGAGCACCGCCCTGCGGGAGGCGGGCTCGGCCTTCCTGGACACCAGCGTCGCGACGACCTCGCCCTCGAAGTCGTCGGGCATGGGCAGCACGGTGATCTCGTACATGCTAGACACGATAGGGATCGTCGGGCCAGGAGGGCACACCGGAGGGCAGGTCGGTGCTGACCCGCATCGGGAAGTCGGGCTGCCGCTTGCCGAGGAACGCGGTGACGCCCTCGACCGTGTCGGGCGCGCCGCCGAGCTCGGTCATGAGGCGGGAGTCGGCGGCGTGCGCCTCCCAGGGCGAGGCGGCCGACAGGCCCGACCACATGAGGCGGCGGATGGCGGCGACGGAGACGGCCGAGGTGTTGTCGGCGATCTCCCTGGCCAGCGCGTACGCGGCGGGCAGCAGCTCGTCCGCTGGATGGACGCGCGAGACCAGCCGCCCTTCGAGCGCCTCGGAGGCGGGGAAGACGCGGCCGGTGGCGGCCCACTCCATGGCCTGGGCGATGCCGACGATCCTGGGCAGGAACCAGCTCGACGCCGCCTCGGTGACGATGCCGCGCCGCGCGAACACGAACCCGAACCTGGCGTCCTCCGAGGCGAGCCTGACGTCCATGGGCAGCGTCATCGTGACGCCGACGCCGACGGCCGGGCCGTTGATCGCGCCGATGACGGGCTTGAGCGAGCGGGCGATGCGCAGCGCGACCGTGCCGCCGCCGTCGCGCGGCACGCCGTCCACGGTCTCGCCCCCATCCTTGCCCTTGAACGTGCCTCCGCCGCCGCCGAGGTCGGCCCCGGCGCAGAACGCCCGGCCGGCCCCGGTGACCACCACCGCGCGGACGTCGTCATCGGCGTCGGCCAGGTCGAAAGCCTCGATCAACTCTCCGCGCATCGTAAAGGTGAAGGCGTTCAGCCGGTCGGGACGCTTCAATGTCACGGTGGCGATGCGATCGGTCACCCCGTACTCGATCTCTGAGAAGCCCATGCCTAGAATCTTATTCGGTCGCTGAAATTCATCCCCAGATAACGTCATATTTCGTATACGGAGCATAGGCTGCCGCCTCGATGAAGCCTGGGGACGACCGCGCCGCGCGGTTGACCACCGGGTTTGAGGGCTTCGCGCCTATGGTGGAGCACGCGGGGAAACGGGGAAGGCGTGGAGCAGGCGAAGGAACCAGGGAGCGCCGCGGCGGTCCTCGGGTGGCTCGTGCTGGCGGCACTCGCACCCGGGGCCGCTCATCTGCGCGCCGGCCGGCGCAGGACCGGCCTCGTCCTCCTCTCCTGCTACGCCGCCATGCTGCTCGCCGTGCTCGCGGTCGCGCTGACCAGCGACCTCGGCACGCTGCTCGGCTCGGCCACCCAGAACTCGTGGATCACCGCCGTCATGATCGGCACCGGCGTGCTGGGCGCGGCCTGGTTCGCGCTGATCGTGCACTCGTTCGTGGTGCTGCGGCCGGGCCGGCTCGGCCCGGCGGGGCAGGCGCTCACCGGCACGCTGGCCGGGCTGCTCGCCGTCGTGGTCGTGGTGCCGTTCGGGTACGCCGCCCACTCCGCCAACACCTACCGGGAGGCGCTCGGCCACATCTTCCAGCCCCCCGAGCTCGCCGATCAGCCGCCGGCCCCCGAGCCAGAGCCTGAGGACCCGTGGGCGGGGCGCGAGCGGGTCAACATCCTGCTGCTGGGCGGCGACGCCGACGACAACAGGACCGGTGTGCGTACCGACAGCATGCACCTGGCCAGCATCGACGTGCGGAGCGGCAACACCGTGCTGTTCAGCCTGCCGCGCAACCTCGAGGACGTGCGCTTCCGTCCCGGCACGCCGATGGCCCGCCGCTTCCCCGCCGGCTTCGACCTGCCGAAGGACGCCGGCGGCGGCAGCAGCGACCTGCTCAACAGCGTGTGGGAGTACGCCGACGCCCACCCCGAACTGTTCGACGGCAAGCAGCACCAGGGGCCCAAGGTGCTGATGGACACCATCGGCTACACCCTCGGCCTCGACGTCGACTGGTACGCCCTGGTCAACATGTGGGGCTTCGCCCGCCTCATCGACGCCATCGGCGGCATCACGATCACGGTCGAGCAGGACGTCGTGTTCGGCAAGTACAACGAGGGCCTGGTCAAGGCCGGCACGCGCCGTCTCAAGGGCGCCGACGCCATGTGGTACGCCCGCTCGCGCACCTTCAGCGACGACTTCACCCGCATGCGCCGCCAGCGCTGCGTGATCGGCGCGCTGCTCGACCAGGCCGACCCGGCGACGATCCTGACCAGGTTCAACCAGGTCGCGCGGGCCACCAAGAACCTGATCAGGACCGACATTCCGCAGCCGATGCTGCAGCACCTCGTGCCGCTGGCGCTGAAGGTGAAGAACGCCGAGGTGACCAGCCTGCAGTTCGTGCCGCCGCTGATCAACACCGGCTACCCCGACTGGGACGAGATCCGCTCCCTGGCCCAGAAGGCGATCCGCGAGTCGTCCCGTACCGAGCGGCCCGTCGCGGCCTCCGCCTCACCGTCGGCTGCACCGGCCTCAGCCTCATCGTCGGCCTCACCGTCGGCCTCACCGTCCGCCTCACCGTCGAAGACGCCCGCGCCGAAGAAGAAGTCGGCCAAGCAGGACGGCGACGACCCCGTGCAGGGCCTCACGCAGGGCTGCGGCCCCTCGACCAGGAGCTGATCGGCCAGGAGCTGATCGGTAAAGAACCCGCCTCGGCGCTGTGGCGTACCCGCCGGGCGCGGCGGCCCCCATGATCTCCTGGGCGGTGTCGCCGTACCTCGGGAGGTCCGCCATGCACCGCCGCCTGCTCGCCCTGTCCGCGCTCGCGCTGGTCGTCGCCGCCGGCACGCCCACGAGCGGGCTCGTGGACCGGACGCACGGCGTCCGTGACGCGCTCATCGAGGCCGGGTCCCGCTTCTCCGGCATCGCCGACATCATCACCGGCGTGCACCTGGCCCGCTCGCTGCATTCCTGAACCCGGCTGAACCCAGGCCCCGCAGAGCGCGTACAGCCTGCGGGAAGGGGGCGTCATGAGCATGCCGACCGGATGGCAGGTGCTGGGCCCGGCCGACGACCTGCCGCTCGCCCGGCGCCGGGAGGTCAGACGTGGAAGGACTCCTTGGTCATGCGGCGGAGACGGTGCTCGTCTATCTCGTGGCCGAGCCCCGACTGCGTCAGCGGCACCGCGATGACCCCGCCGTTCGCGCCCACCACGGGCGTGACGATCTGGTTCTGGCGGGGCGGCTGCGTCACGTCGCACGGCAGCGTGCACCCCGGCAGGCTGGCCACCGCGACGGTGGCGGCCCTGGCCAGGCCGGCGCCCTGGCCGCCGGTGCACTGGATGTCCCACCCGGCGGCGGCGGCGCGGTCGTGGGCGCGGCGGGCCTCCGACAGCGAGGGGAACGCGGCAGGCCGCAGCAGCAGCACGCGGGCCGCGCGCAGGGTGAGGTAGTCGTCGAGCTCGGCGGCCGAGGCGACCTCGACCGCCACGGACGCGGCCACCTGGTCCTGGAGCGAGGCGTGGGAGGTGACGTCGGTGGTGGCGAAGGGGCGTTCGATGACCTCGAGGCCGTAGGAGTCGAGCGCGACGAGCTGGTCGAGGTCGGTGTAGGCATTGCCGCAGTCGACGGCCAGGGTCAGCGCCGGGTACGCCTGCCGCACCGCGCGTACGGGCTCGACGTCCCAGCCGGGCCGTACGTCGAGGGTGACATGTCCGTAACCGGCGCAGATCTGCTGGTTGACCCGGGTGACCAGGCCCTCGACCGACGAGTCGGGCGACAGCCGGACCGTCGCCATGAGGGAGGTGCGGGTGCCGCCGATCGCCTCGGCGAGCGGCACCCCGCGCATCTTGGTCCACAGGTCCCAGCAGGCCATGTCGACGGCGCTGTCGCCGCTCGGCACGGTGTCGGGGTGTTCCCAGTCGACGCCGATGAGCAGCGCCGCCAGCGTCTCCTCCAGCCTCGACCAGGTCTTGGCCGGGGGCGCGGTCGTCTCGCCCCACCCGGTCATGCCCCCATGGTCGGTGAGCTTGACGAGCAGGCTCTCCGACTTCCTGCCGAAGGGCAGGACAAGCCGGAAAACCTCAAGCTCCCGGACTCGCGGCATGCATCCCCCTTTATGGCGCGGCTCCTTCCATAGTGCCCGGTGCGGAAGCGTGCACAAAACGCGGGGCCAGCACGAAGGCTGCGACAGCCAGCAGAGCGGTGAAGGCGAGGCCGATGAGATAGCTCCCGCCGGCGGCGGTGAACAGGGCGCCGCTGATCGCGACCGCCACCACGGTGAACACCGACTCGCCGACGCCGACGGCCGCGCTGTTGCCGCCCTCTTCGCCCTCCTTGGACATCTCCAGCACCAGCACGGACACCGTCGGGTGCAGCGCGCCGATGCCGAGGCCGGCGATGGCCATGGCGACGTACGCGACCGCGATCGGCATGGAGTCGAGCAGGACGAGCGTCACCAGCCCGATGCCGATGGCGATCATCGCGGCGCCGCCCCTGATGGCGGCCATGTTGCCGACCATGCCGCGGCCCTTGATCCAGGACCCGGTGGACCAGCCGAGCGCGCCGATCGTGAGCACGACGCCGGCGCCGGTGGCGGTCATGCCGCGCTCGTTCATCAGCATGAGCGGGATGAACACCTCGGTGGCGGTCAGCGCGCCGAAGGCCAGGCCGCGCAGGACGGGCGCGGTGGGCAGGCCGCGGGCGGCCCGCATCGAGCCGGGCAGCAGCAGCTTGGGCAGGGACACGGCGAGCAGCACGATGCCCGCCGCGAGCAGGGGCAGGCCGGCCGTCTTGAGCGCGCCGCCGTACTGCAGGAGTGCGGCGGCGACGGCGGTGAGGGTGGCCCAGACGAGCTTGCGTCCGAGGCCGGGCGCGGGTCCTGCGACGGGGTCGTCCTCACCGGTACGCCCCGCGGCGCCGCGCCACAGCAGCAGCGCCGCCGGGATCACGATCAGCGACACCCCGAGGAAGATCCACCGCCAGTCGGTGTTCTCCACCACGAAACCGGCGATCGCCGCGCCGACCATCGAGGGCACCACCCAGGCCGCCGAGAACAGGGCGAACACGCGGGGATGCATCGCGGGCGGGTAGGCGCGGGCGACCAGCACGTACAGGGCCACCTGGATCAGCCCGGCGCCGAGCCCCTGCACGAACCGGCCGGCCACGAACACCTCCATGATCGGCGCGAACCCCGCGAGCAGCAGGCCCGCCACGAAGGTGGCCACGCCGACCGCGATGGGCGGCAGCGGCCCGCGTACGTCACTCCACCGCCCGCCCAGCACGGTCGCGATCACGCTGGCCGCCAGGGTGGCGCTGAAGGCCAGGTTGTACAGGGGCATGCCGTCGAGGTCGCGCGCCACCACGGGCATGGCGGTGGCCACCGCCATCGCCTCGAACGCCACCAGCGTCACGAGCGCGACCAGTCCGATGCTCAAGGCCCGGTAGGGGGCGGACAGCGCACCCGGAGGGGCCGCTGCGGTCTTCTCCACAATCGTCGTCATGTGCGAAAACGTATGGGGCGGCCCCTGTCCGGCACATCGGGCATCGGCCCTAGGCAATTGGGCCTAAGGCAGGCTCAGCCCTTGGGCATGCGGGCCTCGATGCCGTCGAGCATGAGGTCGAGCCCGTAGCGGAAGCGTTCCTCGCCCTCGGCGTCCACGAGGTCGTCGATGTGCTTGGTGACGTGGGGGAACTGCTCGGCCGGGAGCGCCCGGTAGTAGGTCGTGATCTGGTCGACGAACGCGTTGAAGTAGTCTTCCCTGTTGTCGTAGCCGGCCGCGCGCATCCTGGCGTAGTGCAGCGACCCCTCGTACGCGTCGCCTGCGATGTAGAGCGAGAGCCGGTCGAGGGCGATGGCCGCCTCCCTGGGCGGCATGCCGGCATCGACGAGCAGCCCGTACATGAACTCGCCCGCGCGTACGGAGTTCTCGCCCGTGGGGATGGTGGCCAGCGCCGCCCTGGCGACGTCGCCGTGCGCGCCGAGCACGCGGTGCGCCTCCAGCGCGTACGCCCGCAGCTGCTCCTTCCAGCGGCCCGGATCGCGTTCGGGGAGCACGATCTCGCCGAGCACCCGGTCGTAGAGCAGCTCCAGCAGCTCCTCCTTGTTGGCGACGTGGGCGTAGAGCGAGGCGGGGCCCGTGTCGAGCTCCTGCGCCACCCGTCTCATGCTGAGCGCGTCGAGCCCCTCGGCGTCGAGGATGCGCATCCCGGTCTCGACGATGAGGTCCTGGTTGAGCTGCCGTCTCGGCTGCACCGGCTTGCGCGTCTTGCGCCACGGCGGCGCCGGGACGCCGTCCGCTCCTTTGCGATCCACCATGACGAACAGTGTACTTGACACGAACACCGTTCGCCATTACAACAGTGTTCGTTAACGAACGCCGTTCGTCGAGACGAACACCGTTATCCAAGGAGTCGCCCCATGACCGTGACCGCACCCTCGGCGCAGACCGAGCTACAGCCCTACCGATGGCGCTGGGTCGCCCTGTTCGTGATCCTGGCGGCCGAGGTCATGGACCTCCTGGACGCGCTCGTCACCACGATCGCCGCCCCCACCGTGCAGAAGGAGCTGGGCGGCTCCGACAGCCTCGTGCAGTGGCTCGGCGCCGGCTACACGCTGGCCATGGCCGTCGGCCTGATCACCGGCGGGCGCCTCGGCGACCTCTACGGCAAGAAGCGCATGTTCGTGATCGGCGCGTGCGGCTTCACCGCGGCCTCGCTGCTGTGCGGCGTCGCGGTCAGCCCCGAGATGCTGATCGCCAGCCGCGTGTTGCAGGGCCTGTTCGGCGCGGTGATGATCCCGCAGGGACTGGGGCTGATCAAGGAGATGTTCCCGCCGCACGAGATGGGCAAGGCGTTCGGCATGTTCGGGCCCGTCATGACGATCTCGTCCGTGGGCGGTCCCGTGCTGGCCGGCTGGCTGGTGGACGCCGACTTCTTCGGCACCGGCTGGCGCATGATCTTCCTGATCAACCTGCCCCTCGGCCTGGCCGCCGTCCTCGCCGCGCTGCGCTACCTGCCGGAACACCGCTCCGCCGGCGCCACCCGCCTCGACCTGCCCGGCGTCGGGCTCGTCTCGGTCGCCGCGTTCCTGCTCGTCTTCCCGCTCATCCAGGGCCGCGAGCTGGGCTGGCCGGCCTGGACGTTCGTGTCGATGGCCGCGTCGATCGCGGTGTTCGCCCTCTTCGGCCGGTACGAGGCCCGCCGCACCGCCTCGGGCCGCGACCCGCTCATCACGCCCAGCCTGTTCCGCAAGCGGGCCTTCACCGGCGGGCTCGTCGCCGGGCTCGCGTTCTTCTCCGGCATGATCGGCTTCAGCCTCGTCTTCAGCCTCTACACCCAGCTCGGCCTCGGGTTCAGCCCGCTCGAAGCCGGCCTGGCCGCGCTGCCGCAGGCGCTCGGCGGCGTCGTCGGCTTCGGCATCGCCATGTCGGGGCTGCAGGAGAAGCTGGGGCGCGGCCTGCTGCAGATCGGCACCGTCGTCATGGCCGCCGGCGCGGCCACGCTCGCCCTCACCATCCACCTGGCCGGCACCGACGTCGGCACGCTGCAGCTCGCCCCCGGGCTCGCGCTGGCCGGCATCGGCATGGGGCTCACCATGGCGCCGTTCTTCGACATCGTGCTCGCCGGCGTCGAGCCGCACGAGTCGGGCTCCGCCTCCGGCACGCTGACCGGCATCCAGCAGCTCGGCGGCGCGTTCGGCACCGCGCTGCTCGGCACGCTGTTCTTCAACATGCTGGCCGGGCAGTGGAGCTTCGGCGCCGCCATGCAGGTCACCGTGTGGGTGGAGGTGGGGCTGCTGGCGCTGACGTTCGGGCTGTCGTACCTGCTGCCCCGGCACGCCCGCCCCGAGCAGCAGGCCGCGTGAGGCGGGTCAGGGCGCGGCGGTGTGGTGCTCGGCCCAGCGGGCGATGTCGCGCCGCTCGATGGCCGCGGCCATGAGATCGGGGAAGGCGTCGGGTGTGCACGCGAACGCGGGCACACCCATCGCGGCCAGCGCGGCCGCGTTCTCGTGGTCGTAGAAGGGCGCGCCCTCGTCGGACAGCGCGAGCAGCACGATCACCTGGACGCCGGCCTGCGTCATCGCCGCCACCCTGCGCAGCATCTCCTCCCTGACCCCGCCCTCGTACAGGTCGCTGATCAGCACGAAGATCGAGTCGGCCGGGCGGGTGATGAGGCCCTGGGCATAGGCGATGGCCCTGTTGATGTCGGTGCCGCCGCCGAGCTGGGTGCCGAACAGCAGCTCCACCGGGTCGTGCAGCCGGTCGGTCAGGTCGGCGACCGCCGTGTCGAACACCACGAGGGACGTCTTCAACGACCGCATCGACGCCAGCACGGCGCCGAACACGCTCGCGTACACCACCGAGGCCGCCATCGACCCGCTCTGGTCGATGCACAGCACCATCTCCCGCTGCACCGACCGCTGCCGGCGCGCGTAGCCCACCAGGCGGGAGGGGACGACGGTGTTCTTCTCCGGCAGGTAGTTCTTCAGGTTCGCCCGGATCGTACGGTCCCAGTCGATGTCGGCCGTGCGCTTCGGCCGGTGCGTCCTGGCCGACCTGTCGAGCGCCCCCGACACGGCGGCCCGCGTCTTCTGGGTCAGCCGGCGCTCCAGCTCCGCCACCACCGTGCGCACCACCGCCCTGGCCGACTCCCTGGCCTGGTCCGGCATCACCTTGTTGAGCGCGAGCAGGGTGCCCACCAGGTGCACGTCGGGCTCAACGGCCTCGAGCATCTCGGGCTCCAGCAGCAGCCTGGTCAGGTTGAGCCGCTCGATCGCGTCCTTCTGCATGACCTGGACGACGGTGGACGGGAAGTACGTCCTGATATCGCCCAGCCACCGCGCCACCCGCGGCGCCGACGCGCCCAGCCCTCCTTCCCGCCGGTCCGCCCGTCCGCCCTCGCCGCCCCTGGCCCCGCCGTCCCGGCCGCTCTGGTCGTAGAGCGCCGCCAGCGCGCCGTCCATCTGCGCGTCCGCGCCGTCGAGCGCGCACCCGGTGCCGTCGGCGGCCCCGCCGCCGAGCACCAGCCGCCACCGCCGCATCCGCTCATCCTGCTCACTCACCGGCCCGACCTCCTCCTCCGGTCGCCGTCCTTCCCAGGATCGACAGGACGGCCGCCACCGCCGGGGCGGCGCGATGGTCGTCCACGTCGTGCCGGCCAGGCCCGTCGTCGCGGCCCGCGGAGCGCAGGCGCTCCCCCACGGCCCGGCGCTCCGGGGGCGCGAACGCGCCGAACGTGCGGCGCAGCAGCGGCAGCACGTCGGTGAACTGCTCGCAGGACAGCCCGGTCAGCCACTCGTCGACCAGCCCCAGCAGGCGGGGGTCGTGCACCAGCAGCAACCCGCCGCCCGCCAGGAACCCCTCCACCCACGCCGCCGCCCGCGCCGGCGCCTGGCCCCGGGACATCGCCCTCGACATCCGGTCACCGGCGTCGTGCAGTTCGCCCGCGTCCAGCAGGATCCTCGTGAGCCGGCCCTCGATCAGGCCGTGCAGGTCCTGGCGTTCGCTGATCGCGCGCAGCGTCGCCATCCACCGGCCCCTCGGCGCCCCTTCGATGGCGGGTCTTTCCCCGTCGAGGAGGGCGACCGCCGAGTGCACGGCGTCCACGTGTTGGAGCAGATCGGCCGCCGCGTCGTCGTCCAGCCCCGTCACGGCCACCGGGAGCCCGACGCAGATCCGTTCGAGCATCGACCGGACGATCACCGCCAGCCCCTCCGCCGAGGTGCCGCGCACGTCGCCGTAGCGGTGTGCCCGCACCATCGCGGGCAGCGCCGCCATCAGCCGGGTGACGTCGGTGTCGAGCGCCGCCTTGGCCGACAGGGCGGCCAGCACGTCCGGCAACGCCTCCGGCAGGTCCGCCAGCAGGCACTGCTCCACCAGCCCCGTCAGGTCCGCCAGCGCAGCCTCCCCGGACGCCGCCAGGTCGCGGGCACGCCGCCCGGCGGCGGCGACCACGGTGGTGCCGAGGGCGGCGTGCTCGATGAGCGCGAGATCGTGCTCGGGCCGCCAGCGCAGCGTCCACGTCTCCCTGAACGTGCCCTTCCCGCGCGCCTGCCCCGGCGCGCCCCAGCCGACCTCCAGCAGCCGCAGCCGGTGCAGCAGGTGGCTGCGGTCGAGGTCGAGCGGTTTGCGCAGATCGAGGTCGATCTCCCGGTCGAGCGCCTCGGGCTTGAGCTTGAGCCTGCGCTGCCGGTCGCGCAGGTCGCGCTGGAGCGGCACCATCGGGATGCCGTCGGGGACGTGCCCGAGCCGGTCGCCGACCACCATGCGCCGCTGGATCAGCTCGACCGCCAGGTCGTCGCCCTCGCACAGCACCGCCCTGGCCGCCTCGGTGACCTCACCCAGCCCCGCCAGCGGGCGGCCGCGCAGGGCGGCGAGGCTCTCGGCCAGCCGTACGGACTCGATGACGTGCGCCGACGACACCGCCAGCCCCTCGTCGCGCAGCACCGCCGCCGCCTGCGCCAGCCACCGCTCGATCGGCCGGTCCCCGGCCTCGAACAGGTGGTGGTACCAGCCCGGCGAGGTGATGCCCGCGCCGTAGCCGCTCCACGACGCCAGCCGCCCGTACGTCCACGGCACCCACGTCAGCTCGACCTTCGCCCTCGGCAGGCCGCGCAGCAGCGCGTTGTCGGCGGTCGCGGGCGGGAAGGGGGCCGTCAGCGCGGGCACGTGCCAGGCGCCGCAGATCACCGCGATCCGGCCGTGGCCCTGCTTGACGGCCGCGCGGATGGTCTTGCGCATGTACGCCTCGCGCGCGGCCTCCCGCTCGTCCGGCCGGTGCCCCTCGCGTACGGCGGACATGGCCTCGGCGATCACCGCGAACGGCGTGTCACCGTCCCGGTGCTCGACCACGTCCTCCCACCAGCGTTCGGGATCGTCGTAGCCGGCCGCCGCGGCCAGCGCCCCGATGGGATCGACGGGCGCCTCACCAGGGGCGGCGGGCTCCCCGGTCGCGGCCAGCGAGTGGGCGGCGGGCAGGTCGCAGAACCGGACGGGGACGCCGGCCGCCGTGCCGTACCTGATCGCCTGCCACTCCGGCGAGAACGCGGCGAACGGCCAGAACGCCGCCCGCGCCGGCGCCCCGGGCACGTGCGCCAGCAACGCGACCGGCGGCTCGAGCCCGGAGGCGTGCGCGACGAGCGCGTCGGCCTCGGGCGGCCCCTCGATGAGGATCGCGTCGGGCCGCAACCGCTCCAGCTCCCGCCGCACGGCCCGCGCCGACCCCGGCCCGTGATGCCGCACCCCGAGCACGGAGACCTTCCGGGTGGTCATGACACCTCGCGGCAGGCGCGGTAGAAGTCGTGCCAGTCCGTACGCTCGCGCACGACCGTCTCCAGGTATTCCCGCCACACCACCCGATCCGACACCGGCTCCTGCACCACCGCCCCGACGATCCCGGCCGCCACGTCGGACGCCCGCAGCACCCCGTCGCCGAAGTGGGCGGCCAGGGCGATGCCGCTGGTCAGCACCGAGATGGCCTCGGCGGTCGACAGGGTGCCGCTGGGCGACTTGAGCTTGGTGCGGCCGTCCTCGGTCACCCCCGTGCGCAGCTCCCTGAACACGGTCACCACCCGCCGGATCTCCGCCGGCCCCGTCGTCGTCTCTGGCAGCTCCAGCGAACGGCCGAGCTGGGCGACGCGGCGGGCGACGATGTCGACCTCCTCGTCGGCGGTGGCGGGCACCGGCAGCACGACGGTGTTGAACCGGCGGCGCAGCGCGCTGGACAGCTCGTTGACGCCCCGGTCGCGGTCGTTGGCGGTGGCGATGACGTTGAAGCCGCGCTCGGCCTGGACCTCCCTGTTGAGCTCGGGAATCGGCAGCGTCTTCTCCGACAGCACGGTGATCAGCGCGTCCTGGACGTCGGACGGCATGCGGGTGAGCTCTTCGACGCGGGCCACCCGGCCCTCGGCCATGGCGCGCATGACCGGCGACGGGGTGAGCGCTTCGAGCGACGGGCCCTCGGCCAGCAGCCGCGCGTAGTTCCAGCCGTAACGGATGGCCTCCTCCGCCGTGCCGGCCGTGCCCTGCACGAGCAGCGTCGAGTCGCCGCTGATGGCGGCGGCGAGGTGCTCGGACAGCCACGTCTTCGCGGTGCCGGGCACGCCGAGCAGCAGCAGCGCGCGGTCGGTGGCGAGGGTGGCGACCGCGACCTCGACGATGCGGCGCGCGCCCACGTATTTGGGGGTGATGCGGTCGCCGTCGCCCAGGATGTACGTGGTGACGGCCCACGGCGACAGCCTCCAGCCCGGCGGCCTCGGCCGGTCGTCGTCCTTGGCGAGGACGGCCAGCTCCTCGGCGTACTGGTCTTCCGCGTGCGGGCGCAGAACGGTCATCGGTGGAGCTCCTTGTACATGTCAGCGCGGAAACGCAGCAGGGCGGCGACCTTCTGGACGGGTTCGGCCGGGGAGAAGTCTTCGGCCAGCTCGTGCAGGTCGGGGTCGATGTGCTCGCCGGCCAGCTTGACCAGCTCGGCGAGGTTCCACGGCTGCGTGGTGTTCACTTTCACGATCTTGCGGAGGACGGCCGCCGCCAGGCCCTCACCCCAATGGGACGACACCCCGCCGAGCACCATGATGAGCTGGCTGTCGAGGTCGTGCTCCGCGACGAACCTGGCCGCCAGCTCCTGCTGCTCCGCGGGCGGCAGGGCCACGAGCAGGTCGGCGATCGGGTCCCAGCCGAACATGGCACGCGCCCACTCCGGGTCGCGCTGCAGCACCGCCGCGCGCACCCAGGCGCCCTTCACCTCGACGTCCCAGTCGGGGATCTTCATGGCGAGCAGCCGGGCGGGCGGGTGCTCCCAGACGGAGAGCGGGGCGCGGGCGATGATCTGCTGCAGCCACCAGGCGCGCTCGCCGGTGCCGCGGGGCGGCTTCTGGCGTACGCCGTCGCGTTCCATCTCCTTGTCGCAGGCCGTGGGGGCCTGGACGGCGATGACGCCGCCGGTGATCGTCACGCAGGCGCGCAGCCTCTCCGCCATGCGCCGCGACATGCGGGACTCCGGCAGGCGGGTCAGCAGGTTGGCGGCGGCCTGGCGCACCTCCCTGCGGCGGTCGTCGAGCGCCTCCTCCAGGAACGGCTCGTCGTCCATGCTCAGCCCCTCGGCCAGCACCTCCACGAACCCGGCCCGATCGTCCGGCGACTCCCGCTCCCACGTGCTCTCCAGCAACTCCCTGGCCTGAGCCGGGCAGGCCGCCCTGAGCGCCGTCAGATGAGCCCGCCGGTCGGCCGCGCCGCCCAGCTCCCACGTCTCGCCGGTCGGCTCCTCCAGCAGGTAGTCCCAGCCGGGGTTGAGCCCGGCCAGCCAGCGCCCCCGCTGCCCGGCCAACACCCCCAGATGCACCCGCATCGACCTATCCCGCCGCCCGCGCTCCAGCAGGTCGGGCAGCACGTACGGCGGGACGATCCGGCCGGTCGCAGCCGCGGCGGCCAGCCACTCGGGCAGCAACCGCTCATGCTCACCGCCGAGAATCCGCCGCAACCGCTCCGCCGCCCGCCGCCCCACAACCCCCCGCTCCTCCAGAACCGCCCGCCCCGGTCCGAACGCCCTGCCCGCATCGGTGTCATCGGGTACACGGCTCTCGCCGGGCGCGGAGGGTTGTGGCGGCTCGTCCGGGGTTCTGGTGCCCGCTCGCCGGCGTACGGACTCCACGGCGGCTGCTTCCAGCAGGTCGCCGGGGTACGGGCGGCGGTCGGTGCCCACGAGCGCGGTCGAAGCGAGGTCGTCCCAGCCGGTCACAGGATCACCGTCGTTCCTTCGTCGTCCCAGGTGGTCAGGGGGCGCAGACCGGCCGGCGTCCATTCGGCGGCCACGGTGAGCGGGTGCCCGCCGGAGACGGCGATGAGGCGCCAGGGGTCGTGGGAGCGCGGATGCAGCGGCAGGCCGCCGATGGTGCGCCGGTCGGGCACCACGCCCGTGAGAACGAGCGGCCACGACTCCGTCCACGGGTCCTCGGCGAGCGCGCGGGCGACCTCGTCGAGGGCTTCGGCGGGCGTCATCCCGGGAGGCACGGGCTCAGGCTCCTCGGTGGACATGGCCGGGGTGTGGCGGGTCGCCACCAGGGCGCGGAGCGGGGCGGCGCCCGGGTAGTAGGCCAGGTCGGCGTCGATGGCGGTGCCCGTCACCAGGGAGGCGTCGAGCGGCTGCCCCTGCGGCGCGAAGGACAGGATGAGGGCGGCCCGTCGCGTACGGCGGCCGCGCAGCCACACCCGGCGCGCGGTCAACCGGTCCTGCGTCTCGTCACGCCGCCCCAGGACATGCCACACATCCCGGACCACCGGCCCCGTCAGCACCTCCTCCTTGGTCACGGGGAACCCGACCCGGATGAGCACCGTACGCGCGAGGTCCGGCGGCAGCTCAGCCCTCCTGCGGTAGGCGACGGCGAGGAGATTGAGCAGGGCGTACTCCTCCAGCAACCGCCCCGGCCACCCCTCCTCGGCCCGTACGCGCGACAACCGCGACACCATGCCCGCCACGCCCGGCGCCTGCGCGTCGATGAGCCGCTTGGCCAGCCCCTCCCAGTCATGCTCGGCCGCCACCGCCAGCCCCTGCCGTACCTGGTCGGCCAACCACCGCTCCAGCTCGGCCAGCCCAGCGGCGACCCGCCCATGCCGTACGGACTCCGCCCCGGCCGCACGCGAGCCGCCCCGCCCACCCGCACTCACCCGCTGGGCACCGTTCCCCACTCCACCGGCGTCGCCCGATGCCTCATCGCCCCCGACCGAGCCGCCGCCATCAGGGCCCGCAAGAGTTGCCCCAGCGGCGGCCTGCTCAGCGACGACCTGCTCGCCGGCGGCCTGCTCACCGGCGGCGGTCTTCCCGGCGGCGGTCTGTTCGGCGGAGGTCTGTTCGGTGGCTGTTGTGTCGGCGGGGGTCGCGGCGCGGGCGGCGGACTTGGCGGCGCGGGCGGCGCGGCTGTCGAGCCACTCCGTCACCCACTGCGGCGCGCCCGCCTCGGCCGGGACCGCCTCGTCGGACCACAGGAGCAGGAGCCCCAGCGCGTGCTTGCACGGGAACTTGCGGCTCGGGCAGCTGCACCGGTAGGCGGGCTCGCTCAGGTCGACGCACGCCAGGTAGGGCGTGGACCCGCTGCCCTTGCACTCGCCGTAGACGACCATGCCCGTGTGGCCGCGCACCGGCCATTTCGCGGGCGTTGCCACGCCCTGCGCCGCCTTGCGGGACGAGGTGTCAGGGGCGAGGGCGAGGACCTGATCACGGCTCCACCGTTCGATCACCTGCCGCAGACTAGCCAGCCGCACCGACAATTCCCGGCCTCGTTTCCCACCCGTGACCAGCCCCACGCCCTCCACCCCGGACCGGCCCGATCCGTGTGTTGCGCGGGCGCCTAGACTCGCTGTGTGGAGTTGCGGATCTACCCTGACGGCCCGTCCGTCGAAGTGGCCGACGAGGCGGCGGCGCTGGCCAGCTCGCTCGACGGTCAGCTCGTTCTCGACGGACGCTTCCTGCGCAGAGACGTCACCGGCGCCCCCGTCGCCTTCGTCGAGCGTCCGCCCGTCGCCGCCGCTCTCGACCTGCTGCCGCATCCCGAGGGCGGCTGGTTCAGGGAGACGTGGCGGTCGCCGGTGACGTTCACGCCGGACGGCTATCCGGGGGAACGGGCCAGCGCCACCGCCATCTACTTCCTGCTCCACCCGGGCGAGGAGTCCGTGCCGCACGTGGTGCGCTCGACGGAGCTGTGGCTGTGGCATCGGGGCGGGCCGCTGGCGCTGACCATCGGCGACTCCGTCGTCACCCTGGGGCAGGACGTCGAGAACGGCCAGGTGCCGCAGGCGGTCGTGCCGGGCGGGGTCTGGCAGTCGGCGCGCCCGGCCGGGGACGAGGCGGTGCTGGTGAGCTGCGTGGTCTCCCCCGGCTTCGACTTCGCCGACTTCTCCGCCTGACACCCGACACCACCCACGTACGTCGCGAGACCTGCTGCCGGCGGGCTCTGCCTGCTTCTTGGCGCTGGGCGTCACTCCTAGGAGACTTCTGATGATGTTGCTGGTCAGACTTCCGATCATGTAGGTCGAGGGTCAGGCTGGGTAGCATGATGGGGCGTCGTCCCGAGCGGCC